>JAFYAD010000269.1 GCA_017540915.1 Lachnospiraceae bacterium | reverse complement strand
GCAGCTGTAGGCTCGTTGATGATACGCTCAACATTGAGACCTGCGATCTTACCTGCATCCTTGGTAGCCTGACGCTGTGAATCATTGAAATATGCCGGCACCGTGATGACTGCCTGTGTTACAGGCTCGCCGAGATAGCTCTCTGCATCTGCCTTAAGCTTCTGCAGGATCATAGCTGAAATCTGCTGCGGTGAATAGCTCTTGTCATCGATCTGTTTTTTGTAATCCGTACCCATATGACGCTTGATAGACGAAATTGTCTTATCTGCGTTTGTAACTGCCTGACGTTTTGCGGGATCGCCCACAAGACGCTCTCCGTTATTGGTGAATGCCACGATGGAGGGTGTAGTACGTGCACCCTCTGCGTTTGCTATAACTGTCGGTTTTCCACCTTCCATAACTGCCACACAGCTGTTTGTAGTTCCAAGATCGATACCTATTATCTTACTCATGATCATTTCCTCCTTTTATTTACTGTACTACCGACACCATGCTGTGTCTCAGTACTGAATCTTTGTATTTGTAACCTTTCTGAAGCTCGGCTGCGACCTTGCCGGATTCCAGTTCATCTGACTGGGCCTGCATCACCGCATTGTGCAGGTTCGGATCAAAATCACATCCCACTGCCTCGATAGGCTCTACACCGAGATCTGTCAAAACATTCTGCAACTGCTTGTAAACCTGAGCCATACCTTTTACAAAGGGATCTTCGGAGTTCTCGTCGACTCCCGCAAAACCTCTCTCAAAGTTGTCAACCACAGGCAATATCTTTTCGAGCACATTTTTCTCACCCATCTCAAATCTCTGGGATTTCTCACGCTCGCTCCTGTTGCGGAAGTTTTCAAACTCTGCCAGCTGACGCTTGCGCATTTCTTCGAGCTCTGCTATCTTTTCGTCTCTTTTATCCTTTTTATCTTTTCTGCCAAACAGTTTTTTCTTAGCAGGAGTTCCTTCAGCATCTGCAGTATCCGCGCTGTCGTCTTCGCAAACCCCGGAAGCTTCGCCGCCGTTGCCTTCGCTCTCTTCCTGCCCTGCTCCATCATCTGTTGCAGCTGCTTCAGCTGTCTCTGCTGCTGCCTCTGATGTTTCTTCTGTTTTGTTCTCCGTGTCTTCCTCGTTAGTCTTGCTGACTTCTTCTTCGGCGGAAGCCATAATGTTCTCATCTGACATGTCTTTTCCTTTCCTGCTGTATTTTATTGGTAAGCGCTATGTATCGTCCTTCCTGAAAATGCCGTCCAGCTGCTTTTTCAGGGTTTTCAGATTGTCGTAAACATTCTCATAGTCCATACGCTTGGGACCTATGATGCCGATGGTGCCCTTCATGCCGTCTCCGAGATCGTAGCTTGCCGTCACCACCGAACAGTCTTTCATGCTAGACACCGGCGACTCACTGCCGATATATACCTGAATGTCATTTTCATCATCAGTCTCTGCCGTGACAAGATCCGCAAGAGAGGTTTTCTCCTCCAGTGCCAATATCAGCTCGGAAGCCTTTCTCGAATCCGAAAGCTCCGGATACTTAAAAATATTGGTTGCTCCGGATGTGTATATCTCCAGATCCTCATCCTCTCCTATGGCTTCGGCGATGGCGTTCAGAACGCCTTCCACAATGCCTGCGTACTCACCGGCCTGTTCCTTCATGCGTGTTATGACCGCCAGGTTTATCTGATCCAATGACATACCGTTCAAATGTGTGTTCAGCAGGAGGTTCAGCTTCAGCATGACCTCCTCATCCGGCCTCTCCGCAACATCTATCATCTTGTTTTTGATAACATTTCTGTCCAGCACTATGACCGCCAGGATATGTTCCTCATCTACTGCCGACAGCTGTATGAACTTCAACTTTCCATGGGCTGCGTTGGGAGCTGTGATCATGGTGGCGTAATTGGTATTGTTGGCCAAAAGCTTAACGACCTGTTTTAGCACCGCCTCCATCTTCTCGGTATGCTCTATGACAAACTCCTTCATGTCAGAGACCTCACGGTCTTTTTCCATCATGAGGTTGTCAACATAGAACCTGTAGCCCTTATCTGTGGGAATACGCCCCGCCGAAGTATGCGGCGATACGATATAGCCCAGATCCTCCAGATCACTCATCTCATTCCTGATAGTCGCTGAGGAAAGATTGAGATCCGTGTACTTGGATATCGTACGGCTTCCCACCGGTTCACCGGTATCCAGGTAGTTTCGGATGACAGCTTTTAATATCTTTGTTTTCCGCTCATCAAGTTCTTCCATGAATACCTCCCCCTCTTTCTGTTATTAGCACTCGAATGTGTGGAGTGCTAACATCTAAAACATAAGATACCACCACCCCGGATCTTTGTCAACATTATTTTTTAAAAACTTGTGTTTCGCACTGCCGGATCGATTGCAGAAAAAAGATGCCCTCTGCCACAGGCAGAAGACATCCGCATTTTACAAGAAACAGTTATTATTCACAGTCACTTTACATACATTCTACAGGGTTACTGTTCACAGTCACTCTGCCGTCATTCTACAGGCACAGGCCCTTGGCTTCATCGCATCCCAGCACAATGTTGAGACACTGGATGGCAGCCCCTGAGGCACCCTTGCCCAGGTTGTCAAACCGCGTAGCCACCACGATACGGTCGGCATTGCCGGTCACAAAGATCTCTATGCCGTCCCAGCCGGCACAGGCATCTGAAAACAGCGCTCCGCCTGCCTCCACATCAGATCCGAAGGGCATCACTTTGATGAATTTCTCTTCTTTATAATAATCGGAGAAAAATGCACATATCTCCTCAGGTGACATTTTCTTTGTCAAAAGATCCGCATACAGAGGTACCTGCACGACCATACCGCTGTGATAGTCCGTCGTCATAGGCAGGAAAAGAGGCTCTCTCTCAAGTCCCGTGATCGCCTTCATCTCTTTCAAATGCTTGTGAGTCTGTCCCCAGCCGTACATGCGGGCGGAATCGAATTTTTTGTCACGCCCCTCTTCCTCATAGGCAGCGATAAGCTTTTTTCCGCCTCCGCTGTAGCCGGAAACCGCACTTATGGAAACCGGGTAATCTGCCGGCATAATACCTTCCCTGACCAGGGGATAGGCCAGCGTGATAAATCCCGTGGCGTAACAACCGGGCACGGCTATCCTCTTGCCGGTTTTAATAGCATCACGATGTGCCTGTGACAGTTCCGGATATCCGTACGCCCATCCGGGTTTGGTCCTGTGTGCCGTAGATGTGTCTATGATGACAGTATCCGGATTCTCGCAATAGCTTACCGCCTCAATAGCAGCCTGATCCGGGAGGCACAGGAAAGTTACATCCGAGGCATTGATGAATTTTGCGATCTCCGCAGGATCCTTGCGCAGGTCGCTGTTTATCTTCAAAAGCTCGATGTCGTCCCTGTTCTCGAAACGCTCATATATACGAAGTCCCGTCGTTCCTTCGCTGCCGTCTATAAATACCTTTGTCATGTGTTCCTCCCTCTGTCTACATCATATTTCAGATGTCAATAAAAATCTCTTTACAGCATTTATACTGGTTAACGATTTCAGCTGCATATTCACCCGACTATTGAACGAAATCCGGTCATTATTCCGGATTTGGAAAATGGCATTGAGACCTTAAACCTCAGATTTCTTCTTTGCTTTTTCCATGAATCGTTCATTATTTATTATGAAGCGTTCATGCACGCAGGTTCCCACCAAACCTTTTTCATCATAGACCTTAACATCAAAGGTGAGTTTTCTGCCGTTCACCTCCGTCAGTATGCTCTCACACCTGACCTTCATACCCACCGGAGTCGGCGACATATGATCCACCTCAAGTCTTATGCCCACGGTGCCTAAGCCTTCCTCCAGCATGGGATGAATAGACTTAAAGCAGGTTTCTTCCATCATGGCTATCATGGCAGGTGTGGCAAACACCGGCAGCGAACCGCTGCACAACGCACCTGCGGTAATGTCTTCCGTCACGATTTTTTCAGATTCGCCCTTTATACCGGGCTCTAGTATTTCGTTCATCTTTTTTCCTCTTATACTATATGTACTGTTCCCTCAGTGTTACTATTCGCAGCTGTTTTAATGTGTATTCCGGCACGACCACATACATATACACTGCTGCTCGTGTGTGATATGTAATGGCACGATTCGTAAACGAATCCTGCCCTATCGGTCGGAACCATTACAAATCATGACTTCGTCATGATGGTTCCTCCCTCCCTTCGTCGCGGGGTTCACGCGTATGCATATTTGTGAACTGCGTGTGACTTTCGCTTTGCTCACTCACACTCGTTCACAACCGTATGCATACGCTTACTTTTATCAAAAACTGACAGCTATGACCCCTTGCTCGGGCAAGCACAATCTCGCATCAGTGCACATGTATGTGATCGTGCCTCACCCACCTAATATACTGTGAATAGTAACCCCTCAGTTTCTTATACCATGTTTCGGACAGATGTCCTCCAGAACGCATCTGTCACAATAAGGTTTTGTCCTGGCGGTACACACAGCCCTGCCGTGATCCACAAACCTGTGGCACAGGTCGTTTCCCTTCTCCGGTGGCACTATCTTCCTGAGCGCCATCTCTACCTTTACGGGATCCTTTTCATCTTTAACCAGCCCGAGCCTGTTGGAGAGCCGTATACAGTGGGTATCAGTCACTATGGCGGGTTTTCCGAACACGTCTCCCAGCACAAGATTTGCCGATTTTCTGCCGACTCCGGGCAATCTTAGAAGATTCTCCATATTGTCCGGAACTTTGTCGTGAAACTCATCATGCAACATTTTCATACAGGCAGAAATATCCTTTGCCTTGGAATGAAAAAGGCCGCAGGGTTTTATGATGGCTTCTATCTCCTCCACAGGTGCATCCGCCAATGCCTTCACGGAGGGGAACTTCTCATACAAAGCCGGTACGATCCTGTTCACCCGCTCATCCGTGCACTGCGCTGCAAGCCTCACGGAAACCAGCAGTTTCCAGGCTTCATCATAATCCAGGGTGCATGAGCTTGCAGGGTATTCTGCCGACAATCTTTCTATTATGATGTTGACCAGATCTTTTTTTCTCATCTTTACACTATATCCTCTCTAATGTAAAATACTCTATTGAGTGCAAAGTTGCAAGCAAAAAACGTTAAACATACTCTTGACAAAAAACAAAAATGGTATATATTAAACATATGCACAGTTGTTCATATGTTCTTGTGTGTAATAAAAT
>JAFYAD010000026.1 GCA_017540915.1 Lachnospiraceae bacterium | reverse complement strand
GGAGGCAAACAAAAATGGGAAAACCAACAGGTTTTTTGGAATATGAGCGCGCTTGCGGCGAGGTTACACCTGCCGCAGAGCGTATGCTGAATTTTGAGGAGTTTCATGGCAGGCTCACACTCGAAGAACAGAGGCAGCAGGCCGCCAGGTGTATGGCCTGCGGCGTACCCTTCTGTCAGGCGGGAGCCATGATAGCGGGAATGGCCAGCGGATGTCCGCTGCACAATCTGGTGCCTGAGACCAACGACCTGGTGTACCACGGGAATCTAAAGGCGGCATATAACAGGCTGTCCATAACTCACGGGCTTCCCGAGTTCACGTCCAGGGTGTGTCCGGCGCTGTGTGAGAACGCATGTACCTGCGGGCTGGGAGGTGAACCCGTTTCCACAAAGGAAAACGAGAAGGCTATAATAGAGTATGCTTTTGAGCACGGTCTGGTAAAAGAGGAGGCGCCCGAACATCGCACGGGTAAAAAGGTTGCTGTCATAGGAAGCGGCCCTTCAGGGCTTGCCGCAGCGCAGCTTCTGAACAGACGGGGACACAGTGTGACTGTTTTTGAGAGAAGCGACCGCGTGGGAGGATTGTTAAGATACGGCATTCCCAATATGAAGCTGGACAAGCGTGTTATAGACAGGCGCATAAAGCTGATGGAAGAGGCAGGCATCACCTTTAAGCGTAACGTAAATGTGGGCGTTGATGTGAAGGGCGAGGAGCTCTTAAAGGAGTTTGACCGCGTCATTCTCTGCTGTGGCGCTTCCAATCCGAGGGATATTAAGGCCGAAGGCCGCGATGCCACAGGCATCATGTTTGCGGTTGATTTCCTGAAGGAAGTGAGCAAAAAGCTGATGGATCTGGATTACGATGCTGATGAGCTCATCGAAAATACAAAGTTCAGTTTTAAGAGTCTTAAGAATAAGCATGTCGTAGTCATAGGCGGAGGCGACACGGGAAACGACTGTGTCGGTACATCTGTCAGACTCGGTGCTTCACAGGTGACGCAGCTTGAGATGATGCCGAAGCCGCCGCAGGAGAGAACGGCATCAAACCCGTGGCCGGAATGGCCGAAGATCCTGAAGACCGATTATGGTCAGCAGGAGGCCATCGAAAAATTCGGTCACGACCCCCGCGTATATCAGACCACTGTCAAGGAATTTATAAAGGATAAGAAGGGAGCGCTCAAGGGTGTACGCACCGTTGAGCTGAAGCCCGAAAAAGATAAGAAGACCGGCAGGATGAACATGGTGCCGGTGGAGGGCACAGAGAAGGAACTGAAGGCTGATCTGGTGCTGATCGCGGCAGGATTCCTGGGTTCTGAAGAGTATGTGAGAAAGACCTTTGATGTTGAGTGTGACGGGCGCACAAATGTTAAGACGGAACCGGGAAAATTCGCTACCACAAGGGATAATGTTTTTTGTGCGGGAGATATGCACAGAGGGCAGTCTCTGGTGGTCTGGGCGATAGCGGAAGGCAGACAGGTGGCAAAGGCTGTGGATGAGTCATTGATGGGTTATTCAAACTTGTGAGATAAGCATTGTTATGTGAAAATAAATATGTTATTATGTTCTTCACGGCGGCTGCGTTTGTGCGCGGTCGCTGTGCTTTGTATTGTAAGCGGTAGATCATGGATGAGGAGGGTTATATGACAGAGCAGGATATTATGAATATAATAGAAGAGGAAGACGTGGAGTTCATCCGTCTTCAGTTTACCGATATTTTCGGGAGCTTAAAGAACATGGCGGTGACACCCGGACAGATGGAGAAGGTGTTCGCCGGACGATATTCCTTTGACGGTTCCGCAATGTTCGGAAATGAGTATTATACGGATGAGCGTTTTTATCTGTATCCCGATGCGGACAGTTTTACGATACTGCCCTGGAGACCGCAGCAGGGAAAGGTTGCAAAGATCGTATGCGATGTTTGCAGGGAGGATGGCGCACCGTTTGAACTGAGTCCCAGGACTATATTGAGGAGAACTTTGCAATCCTATGCAGAACAGGGCTTCAGCTTTAAGGCTGATCCGGAGTGTGAGTTTTTCCTGTTCCATACGGATGAATTCGGTCTGCCGACTACCGTGACGCATGAGAAGGGCGGATATATGGATGTGGGACCTCTGGATTTCGGAGAGAATGCAAGACGTGACATTGTGCTGATGCTGGAGGAACTGGGCTTTGACATCAAGGCATCATTCCATGAGAGTGCGCCGGCGCAGCATGTGATAGAGTTTCATGATGCGGAGGCCATGAAGATGGCTGATGATATACAGACCTTCCGTTTTGCCGTGAGATCTGTGGCCAAGAGGTTCGGTCTTTACGCAACTTTCATGCCGAAGCCCAGGGAAAATGTTGCGGGATCGGCCATGCATACCAATTTTTCCGTGTATGAAAACGGAGACAATGCTTTCAAAGATGATGACGGGAAAATAACGAGAGAAGCCGGGGCTTTCGCCCACGGGCTTATGAAACATGCAAAAGCCATCGCTGCCATCGCCTGCCCTACCGTTAACTCGTACAAAAGACTGGCGGCAGGATTTCCTGCACCACAGTTTATAGATTTTGCGTTTTCGGGAGAGAGGAGCCTTGTGAGGATAAACAGTGACAAAGCTCATGTAAAAGTTGAATTCAGACTTCCCGACGGTTCATCAAATCCCTATACTCTGTTTGCGTGCTGTATCGCTGCAGGTATCGATGGCATAAATGACATGCGGCTAAACCGGGAGAGCGATACCAGGGAAAAAATGCAGGAAAGGCTTCCGGACAATCTGAGGGAAGCGGTTATGGCACTGGAAGAAGACGAATTGATCAAAAATATCCTGGGAAGCAAGTTTACCGGAATTTATTCGAATATCAAGATGAAGGAGTGGGAGTCTTATATGACCAGCGTATCTGAATGGGAGATAAACAGATACCTCGGCAGATTTTAGATTTTACGGAGAGTGAGTTATGGGCTGTATTGTGATAACAATGCCCGTACATGCTGATGCTGTAAGACTCGGCAACATGATAATAAGAAGCGGGATATGGGATGACATCCGGTTGTGTGAGCGCGGAGGAGAGACCCTGGAGATGATCCACAATCAGGATGTCAGCCTTGTCATATGTTCAAAACGCTTCTCAGATATGGGGTTTGAGGAACTGGCAGACCTTGCGCCGCCGACGGTCAATATTTTGCTGTTGACCAAAGATGTGGGGGCGGGACCGTTCTACGGCAATGTCATGAGACTGTGCATGCCGTTCAAGGCGGAGGATCTTATAAGTTCGGTCCGGACCCTGATGCCGGGGGTCGATTATTCTTACAGAAGATCAAAAAAGCCTAAAAAACCTGCCCGTTCCGACTCTGAAAAAAAGCTTGTAGATGACGCAAAGCGGCTCCTCATGGATAGAAATGACATGACTGAGCCGGAGGCTTTCAGATATATCCAGAAGACCAGCATGGATACGGGACGCAGTATGACCGATACTGCGGAAATGATACTGATGATGGGAAAGTGACATGAGATGGGATTAGCGGAATTGCTACTACTTTCGGTGGGGCTTGCCATGGATGCCTTTGCGGTGTCCATATGCAAAGGCCTGGCTTCCGGAAAGGTTGCCGGAAAAGAATACTTTTTGTGTGGAATATGGTTTGGATCTTTTCAGGCGATAATGCCCCTGGCGGGGTATCTGGTTGGATCGAACTTTGAGAAATACATCAGCATGGTGGCCCCCTGGGTGGCATTTACTCTGCTGTTGCTCATAGGGGGAAACATGATCAGGGAGGCTTTCGGACCTAAGGAGGAGACGTCTCCGGGATTTGATGTAAAGACCATGTTCATGATGGCTGTGGCCACCAGTATTGATGCGCTGGCGGTGGGGATCACGTTCGTAGCGGTTCCTGTCGAGGTGTTTAGCGCAGGACATCTTCTTAATGTTCTGTTTGCGGTCGCCGTAATAGGTGTTATCACCTGCTTTATATCCATGGCGGGTGTTAAGATTGGCAGTATCTTCGGTGACCGTTTCAAAAAGTGGTCTGAGATCATGGGCGGGGTTATATTGATAATAATAGGGTTGAAATCCCTTATAGAGCATCTGATCTAAAATCGTGTATTTGTTTAAAATTTTTCTTTTCTTTTTTGAAGGTCTGTGGTAAAATGCTTTTTAATCGTGTGCACATATGCTTTGAAACACGGTATCAGTACATTTTTCCCGAAAGGAGAACAGATATGAAACACATTAAGACTCTTAAGACAAGAAAGCTTCAGAACACAGTAAAGAAGGGTGGATGCGGCGAGTGCCAGACATCTTGCCAGTCAGCATGCAAGACCAGCTGCACAGTTGGAAACCAGACCTGCGAGCAGTGCAAATAGCAGGAAATTAAAGCGAAAGACGTGACTTTGCAAGGCCGCTCATCCGAACGGCCTAAAGTTGTGGGAGAAAGCAGGATCATGGTACATCAGTACAAGATGGGCGGATATAATATAGTAATGGATATCAACAGCGGTGCTTTACATGTCGTGGATGATATCACATACGATATAATATCCATGTACGAAGAGAAAACCTTTGACGAGATAAAGACCGTTATTACTGAGAAATATCCGGATGTTTCGGAGGGAGAGCTTGAGGAGATAGCTTCTGAGCTGAAGGAGCTTGAGGCATCGGGAGATCTTTTTTCGAAAGATGTTTATGAGGATTACATCCTGGATTTCGAGAACCGCCCTACGGTTGTGAAGGCTCTGTGCCTGCATATTGCCCATGACTGTAACCTGGCATGCAGATACTGTTTTGCCGACGAGGGCGAGTACGGAGACGCGGGACACAAAGGTCTCATGAGCTTTGAGGTCGGAAAAAAGGCTTTGGATTTTCTGATAGCCAATTCCGGCAGCAGGCGAAATCTTGAGGTGGATTTCTTCGGCGGTGAGCCCACACTGAATTTTGATGTTGTCAAAAGGCTGGTGGAGTACGGCAGATCCAGGGAAGAGGAATGCAATAAAAGATTCCGTTTTACCCTGACTACCAACGGTATCAGGCTTGATGATGAGATCCGGGACTTTGCCAATAAGGAAATGTCCAACGTGGTCTTAAGTCTTGACGGGCGTAAGGAGGTCAATGACCATATGCGTCCATTCCCGGGAGGCAAGGGGTCGGCCTATGACATTATAGTGCCGAAGTTCCAAAAGCTTGCCGAGTCCAGGGGGCAGATGGATTACTATGTCAGGGGAACCTTCACACACCATAACCTTGATTTCTCGGAGGATGTGCTGCACATGGCTGATCTGGGCTTCAAGCAGATATCTGTGGAGCCTGTCGTTGCACCGCCGGAGGCGGATTACGCCATCAGGCCGGAAGATCTTCCGAAGCTTTTCAGCGAGTATGAGAAGCTTGCCCTCACTATGAATGAGCGCAGACAGAAGGGAGAGGGATTCAACTTCTTCCATTTTATGATAGACCTTACGGGAGGACCCTGCGTCGCAAAGCGTTTGAGCGGATGTGGTTCGGGCACGGAGTATCTGGCAGTCACACCCTGGGGGGATCTCTATCCATGTCACCAGTTTGTGGGTAATAAAGACTTCCTGCTGGGTAATGTTGATGAAGGTATCAAACGTACCGACATCACAGGCACATTCAAGAAATGCAATGTATACGCAAAGCCAAAGTGCAGGGAATGTTTTGCGAGATTTTACTGTTCCGGAGGCTGCGCGGCAAATTCATACAACTTTAACGGTGATATCACCTCGGTTTATGAGATAGGCTGCGAACTCGAGAAAAAGAGGGTTGAGTGCGCCATATATCTGAAGGTCGCAGAGGAAGACCGGGCAGAGAAAGAGTCCTAAGGGGACTGACCCAAAGCGGACGGATGGGGTCCGTTCAGTTTATTTAAGGAAACCAAAATCTGTCAGGGACAGATTTTAGTAGAAATAATGCAAGAAGGAAGGAACAAAGAGATGAAAAAGGGAAGAAGTATAGTCATCCTGATCTTTGTCATACTGTGTATGGCAGGATTGGTATACTATTCATCTATCATCCTGAACCGTACCCAGACTTCACTGCAGAATGTACATTCCGCAAAGGAGGCTGCAGAGGATTCCGGGGACGCAGAGACTGAAGAGACAACAGCAGCAAAAGGTATCACCTTAGGTCTTGACCTGGCGGGCGGTGCTTCCATCACTTATCAGATAGCTGATGAGGATGCCACACCCGAGGAGATATCAGACACCATCTACAAGCTTCAGAAGCGTGTGGAGACATACAGTACAGAGGCTTCTGTTTACAAGCAGGGAGAAGACAGGATTTCTGTTGAGATCCCGGGTGTGACGGACGCAGGTGTTATACTGGCAGACCTTGGTACACCGGGTTCATTGGAGTTCACCGATCCCGACGGCAAGGTTTTCATGACAGGTGATGATGTTGTGGATGCGCAGGCTGCATCATACAAGGATCAGAATTATGGTACTACCGAGTATTGCGTAGAGTTAAAGCTTTCAGATTCAGCTGCACAGACATTTGCTGATATGACCGGCGATCATGTGGGCGAGAGACTTTCCATCATCTACGACGGTGAGACGATCTCAGCTCCTACAGTGCAGGAGAGGATCGGCGGAGGCTCATGCCAGATCACCGGTATGGAAAGTTATGAAGCAGCTCAGAATCTTGCTTCAATGATCCGTATCGGTTCATTGTCCCTCACTCTTAACGAGCTGGAATCCCAGATCGTTGGTGCGCAGATGGGAACAGAGGCTATTAAGACGGCACTTACTGCCGCGCTGATCGGACTTGCCTTCATCATGCTATATCTTATAGTAATGTATCTGATGTCAGGTGTTGCGGCTTCTTTTGCACTGGTGATATATACAACACTTACTGTCGCATGTATCTATCTTTTTGACATAACACTTACACTGCCCGGTATTGCAGGTATCATCCTTGGTATCGGTATGGCGGTGGATGCCAACGTCATCATATTCGCACGTATCAAAGAGGAGATCGCCGGAGGCAAGAGTGTATTCAACGCTATTCATGACGGTTTCCAAAAGGCACAGTCAGCGATCCTGGACGGTAACATCACAACACTCATCGCAACCTTCGTGCTGATGTGGAGAGGCTCCGGTACTGTAAAGGGCTTTGCATATACCCTTATGATCAGTATTCTGGTATCAATGTTCACAGCGCTTTTTGTTTCCAGATACATCATGTATGCATTCTACGGCATGGGATTTAAGAGTGAGAAGTTCTACGGCCGTGCAAAAGAGAGAAAGACACTGAGCATCTTAAAGAACAGGGGTATATTCTACATCATATCCGTACTGGTGATCGTGGCAGGCTTTGCAGGCATGGGTGTTCACGCTTCCATGGGAGACAGGGCATTCAATTACTCACTGGAGTTCGTGGGAGGTACCACCACTACTATTGAGTTCTATGATGATTATACGATCCCTGAGATCGAGGAGAAAATGTATCCTGTTGTAGAGTCCGTAACAGGCGATAAGGAGGTTTACGGTCAGCAGGTTACAGGAAGTAAGAGCATTATCTTCAAGACCAGACTTCTCAATCAGGACGAGAGAGATGCACTGATCACTGCCTTTACGGATGCAGGCTTCTGGTTTGACGAGGAGACGGTTTCTTCACAGTCCGTAGGCGCTACCGTTAGCTCGGAGATGACAAGGGATGCTATCATAGCTGTAGTCATAGCCGTAATACTGATGCTGCTGTATATTGCATTCAGGTTCTCGGATTTCAAATTCGCAACAGCTGCCGTGCTGGCATTGTTACATGATATACTGGTGGTGCTGACCTGTTATTCACTTTTACGCATTTCCGTAGGTACCACCTTTATCGCCGTAATGCTGACGATACTTGGATATTCGATAAACGATACCATCGTTACCTTCGACCGTATCCGCGAAAATCTTCACGGAAAGGCAAGGGTTTCAAAGGAGGAGCTTACCGAGATCGCCAACAGATCAGTTACACAGACGATCTCACGTTCTATCAATACATCTGTTACAACATTCGTCATGGTATTTCTGCTCTATGTTCTGGGTGTTGCATCAGTCAAGGATTTTTCACTGCCGTTGATGGTAGGTGTTGTATCCGGTACATATTCTTCAATCTGTCTTGCCACACCGCTGTGGTTTGAGATGAAGAGCAGGATAGGAGTCAAGGCTTCCGCAAAAGATAAAGGCAAAAACAGCAAACCGGCGAAGTCAAAGAAATAAAGAAATTAACGAATACCACTTGACTCTTTGAGCCGGGTGGTATTTTATAAAGATTATCCGGGCGAATAAAAAGGAGGGAAAATATGTATTCTATCGAGGAATTAAAGGCAGTTGATCCCGCGGTGGCAGCGGAGATCGAGAATGAGTTCAACAGACAGAACAGTCACATTGAGCTCATAGCATCAGAGAACTGGGTCAGCCATGCTGTTATGGCTGCAATGGGATCCGTTCTCACCAACAAATACGCAGAAGGCTATCCGGCACACCGTTATTACGGTGGATGCTCATGTGTGGACGTTGTGGAGGATCTCGCAAGAGACAGGGCAAAAGAGCTCTTTGGTGCCGAGTACGTTAACGTTCAGCCGCACTCCGGAGCACAGGCAAACATGGCTGTACAGTTTGCAATGTTAAAACCTGGCGATACCGTAATGGGTATGAACCTTGATCACGGCGGACATCTCACACACGGTTCACCGGCCAATTTCTCGGGTACATATTTCAACATAGTGCCTTACGGCGTAAATGACGACGGTTTCATTGACTACGACAATGTTCTGGCTATCGCAAAAGAGTGCAAGCCGAAGATGATCATAGCAGGTGCATCGGCATATGCCCGCACCATCGACTTCAAGAGATTCAGAGAGATCTGTGACGAGGTCGGTGCAGTGCTCTTCGTAGATATGGCACATATCGCCGGACTTGTGGCAGCGGGACTTCATCCGTCACCGATTCCCTATGCCGATGTTGTGACTACCACTACACATAAGACTCTCCGTGGACCCAGAGGCGGTATGATACTCTGCGGCAACGAGGAGACAGCCAAGAAATACAACTTCAACAAAGCAGTATTTCCGGGAATTCAGGGTGGTCCTCTGATGCATGTTATCGCAGCAAAGGCAGTATGTTTTGAAGAGGCATTAAAGCCTGAATTCAAGGTATATGCTCAGAATATCGTGGACAACGCCCAGGCTCTGTGCAAGGGATTGCAGAGCAGAGGTATCAAGATCGTATCTGACGGTACGGACAATCACCTTATGCTGGTAGACCTCACACCGATGGAGCTCACAGGTAAAGAGGTTGAAAAGCTATTAGACGAGGCACATATTACAGCCAATAAGAACACGATCCCCAACGATCCCAAGAGCCCGTTTGTCACCAGCGGTATCCGTCTCGGAACACCGGCAGCTACCAGCAGAGGTCTTGTGGCAGCAGATTTTGATCAGGTGGCAGAGGCTATCGCTCTCGTCATAAAAGAAAAAGAGGCCGGTGTTGAGAAGGCAAGGGCTATCATCAAGACCCTGACAGACAAATATCCTTTGAAATAAACTGAGCGATGAGTTACGGATGATAACGGCAATGTGAGGTGACAGACATGATAGATATAAAATTTTTACGAGAGAATCCTGATGTGGTCAGGGAAAATATCAAAAAGAAATTTCAGGAGCATAAGCTTCCGCTGGTAGACGAGGTCATCGAGCTGGATGAAAAGAGCCGTGCCGCAAAGGCAGAGGCTGACGAACTCAGATCCAAGAAAAATAAGGTCGCCAAAGAGATCGGCGCACTGATGGCTCAGGGCAAAAAGGAGGAGGCAGAGGCAGTAAAAGCCGAGGTCGGTCAGATATCAAAGCGCCTCAGCGAGCTGGAGCCCCTTGAAAAGGAATATGCGGACAGAGTTACCGAGATCATGATGAAGATACCCAATATCATCGATCCTTCGGTACCTATTGGACCCGACGACAGCTGCAATGTGGAGATAGAAAAGTTCGGAGAGCCGGTAACACCGGATTTCGAGATTCCTTATCACACAGACATTATGGAGCGTTTTGACGGCATTGATCTGGATGCTGCGGGACGCGTTGCAGGTAACGGTTTCTATTATCTCTGCGGTGATATCGCGAGACTTCATTCGGCTGTTACGGCATATGCCAGAGATTTCATGATAAACAAGGGCTTTACTTACTGTATACCGCCCTTCATGATCCGTTCTAACGTAGTGACAGGCGTTATGAGTTTTGAAGAGATGGACGCCATGATGTATAAGATCGAGGGCGAGGATCTCTATCTCATAGGTACTTCGGAGCATTCCATGATAGGACGTTTTATAGACACCATCAATGATGAAGAGAAGCTTCCCTACACACTCACCAGCTACTCTCCCTGCTTCCGTAAGGAAAAGGGAGCTCACGGCATAGAGGAGAGAGGCGTTTACAGGATCCATCAGTTTGAGAAACAGGAGATGATCGTGGTATGTAAGCCGGAGGAATCGTTTGACTGGTACAATAAGATGTGGTCGTACACTGTAGAGATCTTCAGGAGCATGGATATACCGGTGAGAACTCTTGAGTGCTGCTCGGGTGATCTCGCTGATCTTAAGGTTAAGAGCTGTGATGTGGAGGCATGGAGCCCGAGACAGCAGAAATACTTTGAGGTCGGCAGCTGTTCAAACCTTGGTGATGCACAGGCCAGAAGACTTAAGATCCGTGTAAAGGGCGCGGACGGCAACAAATATTTTGCACATACACTTAACAACACGGTGGCTGCTCCGCCGAGAATGCTCATCGCATTCTTGGAGAACAACCTGAATGCTGACGGGTCTGTTAACATACCCGTTGCTTTGCGTCCCTACATGGGCGGTATCGAAAAAATAATACCGAAACACTAAAAGACAATGGGGTCAGAATTTCTGGCCCCTATTTTATCTTAATGAAATCACCAATATATGATCGGGAGTGAACATATGAAAGCGTATTTAATACTGGAGGATGGACATATTTTTGAGGGAGAATCCATAGGAGCACAGAGAAAGGCTATTTCCGAGATAGTGTTTAACACTTCCATGACGGGATACCTTGAGGTCCTGACAGATCCTTCATACGCAGGACAGGCTGTGGTAATGACCTATCCTCTCATCGGGAATTACGGTATCAATTTCTCGGACATGGAATCCAAAAAACCATGGCCGGACGGATATATAGTGAGGGAGCTTTCCAGAATGCCTTCGAATTTCAGATGCGAGGCATCAATTCAGGATTTCCTGAAAAAACATGACATACCGGGTATAGCAGGCATAGACACCAGAGCCCTCACGAAGATACTGAGGGACAAGGGCACCATGAACGGCTGCATTATCCCGGCGGATGAGTTTGATCCGTGGAAAAAGGACGAGATGCTGGCGGAGATCGCTGCCTACAAAGTGGGCAATGTGGTAGATCGGGTGACAACACCGGAAAAATACGAGATCCCCGGCAAAAAATATAAAGTTGCGCTGATGGACTTCGGCGCAAAGCGTAATATCGCAAGATCTTTAAGTGAGCGTGGATGCAATGTTACGGTATATCCGGCTCATACTCCTGCGGAAGAGATCTTGGCGGCTGATCCGGACGGCATAATGCTGTCGAACGGCCCCGGAGATCCCAAGAGCTGCGGTGACATCATAGAGGAGATCAAAAAGCTTTACGCTTCGGATGTTCCGATATTTGCCATTTGCCTGGGACATCAGCTCATGGCGCTGGCAAACGGGTTTGATACCTGTAAGCTTAAATACGGCCACAGAGGCGGAAACCACCCGGTGAAGGATCTGTCAACAGGCAAGGTTTATATATCATCCCAAAATCACGGTTACGCGGTTGTGAAGGACACTGTAGACGCTGCTGTCGCAAAAGAGGCGTTTGTAAACGTAAATGACGGTACCAATGAGGGATTGGAGTATGTGGGTAAGAACATCTTCACCGTACAGTTCCATCCGGAGGCAAGCCCCGGACCACACGATTCCGCCTGCCTTTTTGACAGGTTTATCGAGATGATGGAGGGATCAAAAAATGCCTAAGAATAACAGTATAAAAAAAGTAATGGTGATAGGATCAGGTCCTATCGTGATAGGTCAGGCGGCAGAGTTTGATTACGCCGGAACCCAGGCCTGCAGATCCTTAAAGGAAGAAGGCATAGAGGTTTGTCTCGTAAACTCAAACCCGGCCACCATCATGACCGACAAGAACATTGCGGATCAGGTTTATATCGAGCCGCTGAATGCAAAGGTCCTGCAGAAGATCATATTAAAAGAAAAACCCGACAGCATCCTGCCTACACTGGGAGGTCAGGCCGGATTAAACCTTGGCATGGAGCTCTACGAGTCAGGATTTCTGGATGAGCACGGGGTTAAACTCATAGGTACTACCGCAGCCACTATCAGAAAGGCCGAGGACCGTCAGGAGTTCAAGGACACCATGGAAAAGATAGGTGAGCCGGTGGCTGCGTCCAAGGTGGTAGAGACAGTGGATGACGGTATAAAGTTCACCAACACTATCGGTTATCCCGTGGTATTGCGCCCGGCATATACTCTGGGCGGTTCAGGCGGCGGCATCGCCCACAATGAGACCGAGCTGGAGGAGATATTGTCAAACGGTCTCAGACTTTCCCGCGTGGGACAGGTTCTGGTGGAGAGATGTATTGCAGGCTGGAAAGAGATTGAGTATGAGGTGATGAGGGACAGCGCAGGAAACTGCATCACCGTCTGCAACATGGAAAACATAGATCCCGTGGGAGTGCATACCGGAGATTCCATAGTGGTGGCACCGTCGCAGACTCTCGGGGACAAGGAATATCAGATGCTCAGAAGCTCTGCCTTAAACATCATCACAGAGCTTGGTATCACAGGTGGATGTAACGTTCAGTATGCGTTGAAACCAGATTCTTTTGAGTATTGTGTTATAGAGGTGAATCCCCGTGTTTCAAGATCTTCTGCCCTTGCTTCGAAGGCCACGGGATACCCCATCGCAAAGGTTGCGGCGAAGATCGCTCTGGGCTTTAATCTTGACGAGATCAAAAATGCCATAACAGGTAAGACATACGCTTCCTTTGAGCCTGTATTGGACTACTGCGTGGTAAAGATCCCGAGACTGCCCTTTGATAAGTTCATCTCCGCAAAACATACACTGACAACGCAGATGAAGGCTACCGGCGAGGTTATGAGTATAGCAGAGAACTTTGAGGGAGCGCTGATGAAAGCCATCAGATCCCTTGAACAGCATGTAGACAGCCTTCTGTCCTACGACTACTCGGATCTTTCCGAGGAGGAGCTCTTAAGCCGCATGGAGATAGTGGATGACCGCCGTATTTATGTGATAGCGGAAGCTCTCAGAAAAGGTATCAATTACACCACCATACACAGAAAGACCATGGTGGACAAGTGGTTCATAGATAAGATAGCTATCCTGGTGGAGATGGAAGAGCGCCTTAAAAAAGAGGAACTCACAGTGGATCTTCTGAAGGAAGCAAAGCGCATCGAATTCCCGGATACTGTCATTGCCAGACTCACAGGAAAGAGCGTGGATGAGATAAAACAGATGCGCTACAATAACGGCATCACCGCCGCATTCAAGATGGTGGACACCTGTGCGGCTGAGTTTGAGGCTGAAACTCCATATTATTATTCTGTATTTGGAGCGGAGAACGAGGCGACTGGAGAGTCGGACAGGAAAAAAGTTCTGGTGCTGGGATCCGGTCCCATACGTATCGGACAGGGCATAGAGTTCGATTTCTGCAGCGTTCACGCTACATGGGCCTTCTCGAAGGCGGGATATGAGACCATCATCATCAACAATAACCCGGAGACGGTGTCAACGGATTTTGATATTGCGGATAAACTGTATTTTGAGCCTTTGACACCGGAGGACGTGGAAAACATAGTGAATATCGAGCATCCCGACGGCGCTGTGGTACAGTTTGGTGGACAGACCGCTATAGGTCTTACCGAGAGCCTTATGAAGATGGGGGTTCCCATCTGGGGTACAGATGCTGCGGATGTTGATGCTGCGGAGGACAGAGAGCTTTTTGACGAGATCCTGCAGCAGACGGGAATACCCAGGGCAGCGGGAGGTACCGTGTTCACGGCGGAAGAGGCAAAAGAGGTTGCTAACCGTCTCGGATATCCCGTGTTGGTGCGTCCTTCATACGTTCTGGGCGGTCAGGGCATGAGGATCGCATACTCCGACGAGGAGATCGAGGAATTCATAGGCATCATAAACCGTTACGAGCAGGAGCATCCCATACTGGTAGACAAATATCTTATGGGAAAAGAGCTGGAAGTGGATGCTGTATGTGATGGTACGGATATCCTGATACCGGGTATAATGGAACATATCGAGAGGACCGGCGTTCACTCCGGAGATTCGATTTCCGTATATCCGGCACCCACTGTATCCGAAAAAGTCAAGGAAGTGATAGCGGACTATGCTGCAAGGCTTGCAAAGGCTTTACATGTGAAAGGACTTATCAATATCCAGTTCATAGCCATGGATGACGAGGTCTACGTTATAGAAGTAAACCCAAGATCATCCCGTACCGTGCCATATATCAGCAAGGTGACAGGCATACCCATCGTGGATCTGGCGACTGATGTTATATTAGGCAAAAAGATCCGTGATATGGGATATGAGCCCGGACTGCAGCCCGCGGCGGATCATTATGCGATCAAGATGCCGGTGTTCTCATTTGAGAAGATAAGGGGAGCAGAGATATCCCTTGGACCTGAGATGAAGT
>JAFYAD010000268.1 GCA_017540915.1 Lachnospiraceae bacterium | reverse complement strand
CTGGTTTCCTGCCGTTCTCTGATATGCTATGTATTGATAAATTTTGCTTCGTATGAGCAGATAGATAACTGCCCGAAAAAAGGACATAAAAAAATCCCTCCAAATTTAAAAACAAATTCAGAGGGTAATTTAGGGTATAACGTAAGCGCTTAATTTTCAGCCGTATAGTTTTGGGGCAAAGAAAAAGGCTGACGTATAGCCAGCCTTAGTTCCTTGATAATTCACATACGATATAAGATCACTCGGCATCAGGAATTTCTTCGTTGTTTTCAGATGCACGGCGTTCTATTTCTTTTTTTACATCGAGGTTCCAGGGTGAAAGGGCATCAAGTTCTTCGTCAGTCATTTTTTCTGAAGGTGTCTTCTCGAGCAGGAACTTAAGATAATAGTAGATGTTCACACCGTTTGCTTTAGCAGTCTCAACGATGGAATAGATCAATGCACTTGAATCTGCTCCTTCAGGAGTGTCCGAAAACAGCCAGTTCTTCCGGCCAACAACAAATGACTTGCAGCATCTTTCGCTGGAATTGTTTGAGAAGCTGCAGTTACCATCCTCCAGATACGTTTCGAGATATGGCTTGCGGTTCTTGATGTAAGTAACCGCCTTGTCAAGCCTTGAATTCCTGACCGGCCTTTGGGAATCCAGCCAGTTCCAGAACGCATCAAGTACAGGACGTTCCTTTTCAAGACGTTTCTTTTTGATGACCTCAGGATTTGAGCTCTTTGCATGGATTGATCTCTCTAGTGTAAAGAGTTTCTCCACGTAAAGGTAACCCTGCACTGCAGGTTCACTGTAATCATTTTTCTTCCCTTTGGGGATGGCATCCAAAAGATACCTGCGGATGTGTGCCCAGCAGGCAGTTCTTTTAGCTTCGGGGACTTTGTTATAGCCGCTGTACCCGTCACACATCAGGTATCCGGAGAAGCCTTTAAGGAAATCCTTTGCGGTATCGCCGGCCCGTGTCTCTGAGTATTTGTAGAGTACGAATTGCTTATCACAATACTCTCCGGTCCGGAAGACCCACATATACGATTTTGATTCGGCCCGTCTGTCCGGTTCCTTCAGAACCTGCACCGGAGTCTCATCGGCCATGGCAAAGGGCATCGGTATCAGCAGACGGTGGTAGTATTCATACAAAGGCCTGAAGAAATCTTCTGAATTCTTTATGAGCCACCCTGCCATCGTGGCGCGGCTTATATCCGCACCGTACAGTTTGAAGTCATTCTCCTGACGGTAAAGAGGCATGCTGTTCGCATACTTCTGATACATGATCCATGCGAGCGTT
This sequence comes from Lachnospiraceae bacterium, assembly GCA_017540915.1. Next base: position 1,769 of record JAFYAD010000268.1, on the reverse strand, counting down.
GAAGCTGTTGCCATGCCATGGATGAGATGAGGATGGTATTCGCTTCCTTTGCGGATCAGGGTATTGTCGGAATCCGCTCTGCACGATGGGCATGCATAGTTCCTGCTGTATACCTCGATGATCTTCATCTTTGCAGGAGTGAACTCGATATCACGACGGACAAATGTCTCGCCTATAACTTTCATCTCACTACCGCACGAAGGGCAGATGCGTTCTTCTTCAGGAACGTCTTCATATACCTTCTTAACAGGGATCCCCTTGTATTTTTCTGTCTTGGTTGTTTTTTTCTTGCGTTTTACAGGAGCTGGCGGTTCGGGATCGGGTTCACAGAAGTCATCATGAATGGAGTCGGTCTCCGGTTCAGATGCATCGAGAAAATTTAACTGTCCGGGAAAATCTGTGTATCTCTCGCTGGAGCGTCCAAAGAGTTTTTTGTTCAGATATTCTATCTGCTCGCGCAGGACTTTTTCACGTTTATTAGACTCTTCAAGCGATTGCTGGAGAGTAGCGATGAGTTTGTTGAGTGATGTGATTGTATCCTTCAGCTCGATCAGCTGAGTGTCTCTGGAGTTTGCTGACAAGGATGAATCCTCCTGAACCTGATGTGATAATGATATCAGATCCGGAGGAAAATAGATATTCGCAGAATGGCCAAAAATGCAGTAATGGCAAGGGGTTCAGAGCCTCGGGAAGGTGTGCATTTAAAAAGATGCACAAAGAAAATTTTTTAAAAATCACGACGCTCTGATGGCCTTAGGCTGGTCTATATCGAGGCCTGAGAGCAGCCAGTCAAGCTCTCTCCATGAGAGAGGACGGACTTCTTCTTTATTGCGCGGCCAGCGGTAACGGCCTTCAGCAACAGAGAGTCTTTTATAAAGCAGTACAAAACCATCGGGTTCCCAGAGGAGTATCTTTATCCTGTCGCATCTTCTGCCACAGAAAAGATAGAGTGCCCGTCTGTGCGGATCCATATGAAGCTTGTCACTGACTATCCCGCACAGGCCATCGATTGATTTGCGCATGTCAGTATATCCACAGACAATGTAGATCTCATCAGCGACTGTGATATCACCTATCATAATACACCTCGCAGGAGCTTGAGTGTCTCGGCTACAAGAGATGGATCAGCATCATTTGTCATTGAGATCTGTAATGAGCCAAGGTGTATCTGGATCGTATGTGAATTATCGGAGACGGAGAGCTTATCGTTATTCTCTGGAGTGAGATAACGAGGTCCGGGATCAGATATGGTCGGAACCTTAACAACATCCTGAGCAGAAGGTTTTGTAAGATCATGAACGATAACACCTCTGGATGAAGGCGGGATCTCAACAGGCTTTTTCCGAAGCCGTTTAAGAGCTGAATAGAACGCGTCCCTGCTTATGCCGTTGATCCTGCACCATTCAGCATCGGTCATGCCGCTTCCACGGCATTCAAGGATAAGGGAGTACCAGTCATCAAGCGAACGATAATGATCTGTCATAAAAGCCTCCGGAGATAAACACTAAAGTGTGGTCTATTGGTTCAATGTTTGAACCTGGAGTCACAGTAAAATGTGGTCTTATGGTTCGGATCTATTATCGGTGATTTATAACAGGATTTCGATACGGTGAATTATTAAGCGCTTACGGTATAACAAAATAACCCACCCGAATATCGTTTTTTTTATTTGGTGAGTTTGTTCTTTCAAATACGAAACAAAAAGAGCCGATGATTCGTGAATTGTTCCACAATTTCATCGGCTCTGCGTCTTAAGCGTCTGGCTCTTT
>JAFYAD010000267.1 GCA_017540915.1 Lachnospiraceae bacterium | reverse complement strand
GGATACATACTGGTCAGATCACTGCCGTCACACCACATTCTCAACAGAGCTTAAAAATGTGGAATTCGGTGAGGGCTATTACAGAGCACCGATCGAAGCGGCTTACAATGACTATATCGCCACACACAAAAATCTTTATGCGGGCAGGAGTGACAAATTCGTCTGCCTCATGGATCTTGCGGTGATTTCTATAAAGCGGCTTAAGGCAGAGGGCAAGCTCACCGATCAGGAGGAGAGCGATGAGATCAACGCCTGCTCTATCGTAGTACCGGTAGAGATCGACGGAGAGACAGAGGAGTGGCTTGTAAACTTCAAGAACGAAACTCACAATCACCCCACAGAGATCGAGCCCTTCGGTGGCGCTGCAACATGTCTTGGCGGTGCTATCAGAGATCCGCTTTCAGGTCGTACCTATGTTTATCAGGCTATGCGCGTCACAGGTGCGGCAGATCCCACAGTGCCTGTAAAAGATACGATCCCGGGCAAGCTTCCGCAGAAAAAGCTGGTGCGCGAGGCGGCTCACGGATATTCAAGCTATGGCAACCAGATCGGTCTTGCCACAGGCTATGTAAAAGAGATATATCATCCGGACTATGTTGCAAAACGTATGGAAATCGGTGCCGTAATGGGCGCAGCCCCGAGATCCGCAGTACAGCGTCTTGACAGCAGACCGGGAGATGTGATCGTGCTCTTGGGCGGTCGTACCGGCCGTGACGGTATCGGCGGAGCCACAGGTTCGTCAAAGGCACATAACACCCAGTCTACAGCGGTCTGCGGCGCAGAGGTTCAGAAGGGCAATCCGCCCACAGAGAGAAAGCTTCAGCGTCTTTTCAGAAGACCTGAGGTTTCATATATCATCAGAAAATGTAACGACTTCGGTGCCGGCGGTGTTTCCGTTGCTATCGGAGAGCTGGCTGACGGTCTTACCGTAGATCTTGATCTCGTGCCGAAAAAGTACGCAGGTCTTGACGGCACGGAGCTTGCCATATCAGAGTCTCAGGAGAGAATGGCGGTTGTCCTGGATCCGAAGGATCTGGATAAGTTCATGGGCTATGCTGCAGAGGAAAACCTTGAGGCGGTTAAGGTTGCGGTTGTCACCGAGGAGCCGAGACTTGTGCTCAAGTGGAGAGGTCAGAAGATAGTAGATATCAAACGCTCTTTCCTCGATACCAACGGCGCTCATCAGGAGACCGATGTTTTCGTAGAGATCCCAAAGAAAGAGGACAACTTCTTCGATAAGATAGAGATAGAGAAGGTAAAGGCTGATCTTGATAAAGATGATGTCAAGGCTGCATGGCTGGATACATTGTCAGACCTTAACGTTTGCTCACAGAAAGGTCTGGTGGAGCGTTTCGACGGTTCCATCGGAGCAGGTTCCGTGTTCATGCCCTTCGGTGGAAGATATCAGCTTACCGAGACTCAGACTATGGTTGCAAAGCTTCCGGTTTTGAAAGGAAAGTGCGATACAGTCACCATGATGTCATACGGCTTTGATCCGTATCTTTCAAGCTTCAGCCCGTACCACGGCGCAGTATACGCGGTTGTGGAGTCGCTGTCGCGTATCGTGGCATCAGGCGGTGATGCAAAGAAAGTACATTTCACCTTCCAGGAATATTTCCGCCGCATGAGCAGTGATCCGTCTCGCTGGAGTCAGCCATTCACTGCGCTTTTGGGTGCATACAACGCACAGGTTTCTCTCGGTCTTGCTTCTATCGGCGGCAAGGATTCCATGAGCGGAACCTTCAATGAGATAGACGTTCCGCCGACACTGGTATCTTTTGCGGTTGATGTGGCACGTGAAGCAGAGATTATCACACCCGAATTTAAGGCAGCAGGCGATAAGCTCATTCACTTCACCATCAAAAAGGATGAGTACGACCTTCCGGATTACGATTATCTGTTAAAGCTGTATAAGTTTATAAATGAGTGCATCAAAGAAGGAAAGATCAGATCTGCATACGCTCTTGACGGCAAGGGCATCGCAGCTGCTGTTGCAAAGATGGGCTTCGGAAATAAACTGGGTGTAACGCTGAACGGAAATATCGCTTCTAAGGATATCTTCAAGCCGGGCTTCGGTGAGATCATCGCAGAGGTAAGTGAAAATGTGCTGGCCGGCATCAAAGAAGCAGCAGGCAATGTAGGTGTTGAGGTAGAAGAGATCGGCCATGTAAACGACAAGGCGCAGTTTATTTACAAAAAAACGGTAATATCCATGAACGAGGCTATTGACTCGTGGACAAAGACTCTTGAGAGAGTATTCCCCACAGTCGCTGTACCGGGAAAAGAAACTGTGAACACAGGTCTTTACGATACAAAAGAGATATATATCTGTAAGAACAAAGTTGCAAAGCCCAATGTTTTCATACCGGTATTCCCCGGCACAAACTGCGAGTACGATTCGGCGAAGGCATTCGAGAGAGCGGGCGCAACCACTACCGTAAAGGTATTCAGGAACATGTCGGAGAGCGATATAAGGGACTCTGTTGCTGAGTTTGAAAAGGCGATAGCAAACGCACAGATCATCATGTTCCCGGGCGGTTTCTCAGCCGGTGACGAGCCGGAGGGCTCGGCAAAATTCTTTGCCAACGCTTTCAGAAATGAAAAGCTCAAGGAAGCAGTCATGAAGCTCTTAAATGAGAGAGACGGTCTGATGCTGGGTATCTGTAACGGCTTCCAGGCACTGATCAAATTAGGTCTTGTGCCGTACGGTGAGATCCGTGAGCAGAGTGCTGATTCACCCACACTTACTTACAACACCATCGGCAGACATATCAGCCGCATGGTTTACACAAAGGTAGTGACCAATAAATCACCCTGGCTTGCAGGCGCAGAGCTTGGCGGTATATACACAAACCCGGCTTCACACGGTGAGGGACGTTTCGTTGCACCGGAAGAGTGGCTTAAGAAGCTGTTCGAGAACGGACAGGTTGCTACTCAGTATGTAAGGGAAGACGGCACACCTACCATGGATGAAGAGTGGAACGTCAACGGTTCATTCATGGCTATCGAGGGTATCACAAGCCCTGACGGTCGAATCCTCGGCAAGATGGCTCACTCTGAGAGACGCGGCGATTCTGTAGCTGTGAACATCTATGGCGAGCAGGATATGAAGATCTTCGAGTCGGGTGTTAAGTACTTTATGTAAAAGGAAGCTTTTATGAAACAAAACTACAAGCTCACGATCTCGTATGACGGCACAAGATATCAGGGCTGGGAACACCAGCCCGGTAAAGATACCGTGCAGGGAAAGCTGGAGGCTGTGCTGGTTAGAATGCTGTTTGCGGAAGGGAAACTCTCAAAGGAGCAGATCGAAAGGCTTTCAATTCCGACCGCCGGTATTGAAGACAACAGCGGCGATAAGGATGGCTACGAAAAATGTGATAGCTATGTTTACGACTGGCAGCAGTTTTACGGTTGCTTTGAATATCCGCCTGCGGTGGAGCTGATCGGCGCGGGCCGCACCGATCCCGGAGTGAGCGCAAAGGCCATGACGGCTTCGGTTTTTCTGGATACAGATAAAGACCCGGATGAGATCAGAAAATACATGAACCGCTATCTTCCGGATGACATTTCCGTGGATTCGGTAAATATCGCGAGCGAGCGTTTCCACGCCAGATACAACGCAGTTGGAAAGACTTATCTTTACACATGCTACGCAGGAGATACAAAGCCCGTGTTCAAGCGCAAGTATGTTTACATGCTGGATGAGATGCCGGATGTGGACGCCATGCGCAAAGCAGCCGAACTCTTAAAAGGCGAGCATGATTTCAAAGCCTTCTGCGGAAATACAAAGATGAAGAAGTCCACCGTGCGTGTGGTGGACGATATCACCATAAAAGTCAGCAAAGGATATATATACTTTACATTCCACGGTAGCGGCTTTCTGCAGCACATGGTGCGCATTCTCACAGGCACCTTGCTGGAAGTCGGCTTCGGCAGGCTGTCACCCTCTGATATTGATCGCATCATCGACAGCTGCGACCGCAAACTCGCCGGTCCCACAGCACCTGCGAAGGGATTGTGTCTCATCGAGGTTGATTACTGATCGCTTTTGTTTATTTGAAATCGAAGTTTGGCGGTAAGGCATTTGAATTTATCGAGACAAATTCCGATATATTACGAGCTTCTGTCAAGGGATGATGGTTATATAGTGACTGCTAAACAAATGATATTGACGGAAAACCCATATATTTGTTGACTGAGAGCGATAGATGCTGCATAATAAATGCATGGAAAGTTGACAGGATCAAGGATTATCCTTGCACCAAATGGAGAAATAGCCATGTATAGAACACCGGATCGCCAAATATCATTTACAGATTTTAATCAGTCATGCGGAATGCAGCTGGATCAGAGCAACGAGTGGGTAGTGCTTGCCGATAGCATTGATTGGAGCATGTGGGAGAAGGATTACGCAAAGAACTTCAAATCTCGCAAGGGAAATCCTGCAAAGTCTTTCCAGATGGTACTCGGAGCACTTCTCATCCAAAAAAGAAAAGGATTGTCAGACCGTAAACTTGTGAAAGAGATTACCGAAAACCCGTATCTGCAGTATTTCATGGGAATGCCGTCTTTTTCGAAAGAACCTCCGTTTACGGCTCCGGCACTTGTATATTTCAGGAAGCGATTAAACACGGAAATGGTTAACCGGATCAACGATGACTTTCTTAAGACGGCAGGTCCTACACCTGAGCATAGTGAGGAGAACGAAAGCGAACGCGCAAAAGAAACAAATCTTGTTAATGAAAACGGCAACAAGGGCACGCTGATTATGGATGCAAGCTGCTCACCGTCAAATATCAGATATCCGCAGGATTTCTCTTTGTTGAACGAAGCAAGAGAAAAGCTTGAAAAGATGATTGATTTCTTTCACGAGTCATTTCATCCGTGGAAGAAACCCAGAACATACAGAGAAGTGGCTCGTAAGGATTACCTCGCTTTGGCAAAATCCAAGAAACGTACAGAAAAGAAAATACGGGCAACCGTCAGAAAGATGTTAGGATATGTTAAACGTGACCTTGGATATATTGAGAAGTACATGGAGAGCGGATATGCACTCCCTGATAAGTTTATAAACAATTATCTTGTTATTCTGGAGTTGTATCGTCAGCAGAAATACATGTATGATAACAAGGTTAAACGTGTAGAGAACAGGATAGTGAGTATAAGTCAGCCGTTTATTCGCCCAATAGTTCGTGGAAAAACGAAAGCACCAACTGAGTTTGGCGCAAAGTATGACGTTAGCATAGACGAGAAAGGTCATGCAAGACTAGAGAAGATATCGTTTGACTCATATAACGAAGGCTGTGAGCTTCAGGACGCAATAGAGCGGTACAAGGCAAGAACAGGCAATTATCCGGCTAGGGTGCTTGTTGATCAGATCTATCGGACAAGATCAAATCGGACTTTTTGTAAAGAACATGGTATTGAAATGTCTGGACCGAAGCTTGGGCGACCGGGAAAAGACGATAAAAAGTCTACAAAGGCCGAATATCAGGATAATACAGACAGGATAGAGGTAGAACGTTTCTTTAGTCGAGACAAGTACAGTTTTGGTGCGGGGCTTATCATGACAAAGCTCGACAGTACCACTTTGACTTCAATCGCGCTCTCGGTACTGGCTGCGAATATTTTCAAAGCAGATATGGGCAATTTTTTTGTGCTTTATCTGCGAGAGGCGCTCGATGGGCATATCGGGCAGTATTTCATAGAATTTGAGGCTACAGCGTAGGGGTAACAGAAAAAAAGCCCTTATGTTTAGCAGGCACTATATATCTTCGGAAGAAAGACAATTGGAAATAAATAATAATACGACAATCACAAAAAAACAGGAGGAGAGAAAGGTATGTTAAAAACCCTCTCAGCCTACATAGGGGAGTATAAAAAGGATGTGATCCTTACTCCCATATGCATGGTGCTTGAAGTAATACTTGAAACATTCATACCATATGTTATGGCTTTCATCATAGATGTGGGCATCGCAAACGAGGATCTTGGCTACATCTTCAAGATGAGTGGTTTACTCCTCGTATTGGCAGCATTAGGTCTTTTGACGGGCCTCGGCGGCGCTAAGTACGGTTCGAGGGCATCTGCCGGATTTGCTAAAAATCTGCGTTACGGTATGTTTTCCAATATAGAGAAATATTCTTTTGCGAATATTGACAAGTTTTCGACGGCAGGTCTTATCACAAGACTTACAACGGATGTGACCAATATACAGAACGCATTCATGATGTTGCTGCGTATGGCTTTCCGTGCGCCGGTTTCCATTGTGTTTGCTTTGGTTTTGGCATTTACCATCAATCCGAGACTTGCGTCAATCTATCTCGTAGCCGTGTTTTTCCTGGCTTGTGTTGTGGCATTTATCATGCTGAGCACACATAAATATTTTCGACAGCTCTTTGACAAATATGATGAGATGAACGCATCCACTCAGGAAAACATAGCAGGCATGAGGGTTGTGAAAGCTTATGTCAGGGAAGATTATGAGATAAAGCGTTTCAAGAAGGCTTCAAAGCTCATATACGATCTCAGCCTGAAGGCGGAGAAGAGGATAACCTACATGTCACCTGTCATGATGACTACGGTGTATTGCTGCATCATGCTGATATCCTGGATCGGTGCCAAGATGATAGTGGGTGGCAGCCTTCAGACCGGTGAGCTCATGAGTCTTTTGACATACTGCATGAACATCTTGATGAACCTTATGATGCTGTCCATGATCTTTATGATGGTCATCATGTCTTCAGCATCAGCCAATCGTGTGGCTGAGGTTTTGAATGAAATTCCGACACTTGCCAATCCGGAAGAACCGGTGTTTGAAGTGGCTGACGGATCTATAGAGTTCGATCATGTGAATTTCAAGTATAATACGGAAGGGACGGGAGATAACATCCTGTCGGATATCAATCTTAAGATAAAGCCGGGTGAGTTTATAGGTATCATAGGTGGTACAGGTTCGGCCAAATCAACACTGGTAAGTCTTATCAGCCGCCTTTATGATGCCACTGAGGGAAGTGTGTCTGTGGGTGGACGTAATGTAAAAGACTACGATATGTCAGCACTCAGGGATCAGGTATCCGTAGTGCTGCAAAAGAACGTTCTCTTTTCCGGTACTATCTTAGACAACCTCAGGTGGGGCAAGGAAGATGCCACTGAGGCAGAATGTGTCAGAGCCTGCAAGCTGGCCTGTGCGGACGATTTCATAACATCATTTCCGGATGGTTACAATACTTATATCGAACAGGGCGGATCCAATGTTTCCGGAGGCCAGAAACAGAGGCTGTGTATTGCCAGGGCTCTCCTGAAAAATCCAAAGATCCTGATCCTGGATGATTCCACATCTGCGGTGGATACCGCGACGGATGCAAAGATCAGAAAGGCTTTCGCTGATGAGATACCGGGAGTTACCAAGATCATCATAGCTCAGCGAATCTCATCTGTTTCCGGATGCGACCGCGTTATAGTGATGGATAAGGGGCGTATAGATGCTTTTGATACGCCTGATAATCTGCTGAGCGGTAATGAGATCTACAGGGATGTTTATGAGTCCCAGACCGGCGGTAACGGGGATTTCGACGGAACTGCCGCTGATCTGTGAAGGAGGTGATGCATAATGGCTGAAGAGAAGGTTCGTGAAGTCAAAGTAGGCCAAAGGCGTGGATCTATGGGACCGAGACCAAAGCTTGAAAATCCCATGGGAATATTCAAGAGGCTTATGGGCATGGTCCTGGGCAAATACTGGCCGCATATGATAGCCGTTGTGATATGTATAGTGATAAGTGCGCTGGCGGGAGTCCGCGGTACACTGTTTATACAGACATTGATAGATGATTACATAAAGCCGCTGCTATTGAGCAATGTCAAAGATTTCAGCGGACTCGAGAGAGCCATCGCAGGAGTTGCCGTATTCTATGCGCTGGGTGTCATATGTACATTTGCTTCCTCCAGGATCATGATATATGTGACACAGGGAACATTGAGATCCTTAAGAGATAAGATGTTCGAGCATATGCAGAAGCTGCCGATATCTTTCTTTGACAGACATTCACATGGTGATGTTATGTCCCTGTACACCAATGACATTGACACACTCAGGCAGATGATAAGCCAGAGCATGGTACAGTTTATCTCCAGCGGTATCACTATAGTGACGGTGTTCATCAGTATGCTGGTAATGTCGATACCGCTTACGATACTGACTGTTTTCATGATCGTGGTGCTGATGTTTGCGACAAAGTTTTTTGCGGGCAGATCAAGCCGGTATTTTGTGGAGCAGCAGAGCAACATAGGTAAAGTTAACGGCTTCATCGAGGAGAT
>JAFYAD010000266.1 GCA_017540915.1 Lachnospiraceae bacterium | reverse complement strand
TGAAAGGCAGCGTGAGGATATGCGGCTTGAACCTGTCGATGTCCTGATCGTTGACGACGATGAGATCTTGCTGGAAACGGCTGTCGACATGCTGGAATCTCTTGGCGCAACGGTGGAGCAGGCGGGAGACGGGATGGAAGCCATAGGCATGATAGAACACAGACATCTTTCCGGACGGGATTACAACGTCATCATAATGGACTGGAAGATGCCTGAAATTGACGGAATTGAAACCATCAAAAGGATCCGGTCGGAAATCGGAACGGATATCCCCATATTACTGATATCTTCGTACGACTGGTCGGATATCGAGGATAAGGCAAAGGCTGCCGGAGCCAATGGTTTTGTCAGCAAACCGCTTTTCAAGTCTACGCTCTATGACAAGATCAATGCGCTCATCGGAAAAGAGTCGAAATCCCTTGAGCCGGAGGATGATTATTCGGACCTGAAGGGACTTAACATTCTGGTGGCAGAGGATAATGATATCAACTGGAAGATCATATCCACAATGCTGGCAATGTTCGGAATGACTGCGGACCGTGCGGAAAACGGCAGGCTTTGTGTGGATATGATGAGCAAAGCCGGTAAGAACAGCTACGAGCTTATATTTATGGATGTGCAGATGCCGGAGATGAATGGTCTCGACGCCGCAAGAGCGATCCGCAAACTGGAGGATCCATGGGCATCATCCATTCCCATCGTAGCTATGACTGCAGACGCGTTCTCGGAAAACATTACAGAATGCCTGAATGCAGGTATGAACGGGCATATTGCAAAGCCTGTTGATATGAAAATGGTTATCAAAGAAATCCGAAGGATCAGGGAGGAGAGGAGATGACCATGAAAAGGAGACTTAGTGTATTTTTAGTGATGCTGATGACTCTTGGCATGACTGCGTGTGCTGTGCAAAAGCCGGAGCCTGTGGCAGAGGAGGGGTTCCACCCGTCCATGGATACTTCTGCGGGAGGTCAGATCAACGTCGCCGGCGGTTACGATAATTTTGAGGCGCTGGAGACCGAATTTGACCGTTTTAATGAATACTATCCCAATGTGAAACTGGCATATACAAAGGTTGATGACTATAACAACATGATAGGAACGGTTTTGGATGGAAACGATGCACCGGATATTTATGTCAATTACTCATGGATGTACGGACGTGACCAGTACAAAGCTTCCATAGATCATGCCATGAATCTGGCGGATCCCGGGATGGGGCTTGATCTTGACTGTATCCGTGACAATATCATCCTGAATACGGATGACGGAACGCTTCCCATGGTGCCGGTTTTCGCCAATACATACGGCATGCTGGTGAATAACAGCCTTTTCGAGAAGGAGGGCTTAAGTGTTCCCACGACCTACAAGGAGTTAGTGGATGTATGTGCTGCGTTTCGTGAAAAGGGATATAAAAATCCGCTGATGGGCTTCTGTGCACAGGAGACGACTTCGATATTCACACTTGCAATATATCCTTATTTTTGTGGAACGGTGGCAAAAGATAAGGATGCTGTTGAAAAGCTCAATTCTCTTGATGTTTCTGCAGGAGAGTACATCCGACCGTCGCTTGAGAAGATCGCTCAGTTCGCGAATGACGGCTGCATGGATATGGATGAATGTGCCAAGATCGAAAACAATTATGATGCTGTGATCATGCGGTTTTTTGAAGGTGATGTGCCCATGATGGCCGCTTCGGGAGATGCGGTATCCGGGACAAAGAAACGTGAGAGCCGTTCAGAGGCATTTATCGCCAATCCGTTTTCGTATACATTCGTTCCCATTCCCATGTCGGATGAGGGCGCAAGTTTCCTCGATATGCCGAATCTGCAGTTCTCTGTCAACAAAGACAGCGCGAATGCGGATATGGCCAAAGAGTTCATGCGCTTTTTGATCACAACGCCGGAGTTGAATGAAATGGCCCGGAATAAGGGGCTTATATCGCCGACGAAGGATCTGTCTTTCAATAGTATGTATGCTGCATTCGGAAATGTTCCGGAATCGCGGATCCTGTCTCCTGAAGTGATAGGGCTTACGGATGATGCAGTCATTCAGTTAAGACAGGCTGCTTACCGGGTAGGAACAGGCGAGATGACAATAGACGATGCAGTGGCAGGATATGGCAGTTTTACCCAGGAATGATTTTCAGATAGCAATATTAGTGAAGTGGATAACAGTTTTTGATAAGTATTATTCTCAAAAATGTGGCATTTTAAATTATAGTTTTCGTAACCCCGCAGTTTACACATTTATGAGGATTGAAAAATGAGAAAAAACGAGAGAAAACCACTGGTAACAAACATCTATACCGCTGACCCCTCTGCCCATGTGTTTAACGGAAAGATATATATTTATCCGTCACATGATTTTGACTGGGACTGTCCGGAAGACGATGACGGAGAACAGTACAAAATGGAGGATTACCACATTCTGTCTATGGACTCTCTTGACAGTGAGTGTGTGGATAACGGAGTTGCCCTTCATGAGAAGGATGTTCCTTGGGTCGGAAGACAGCTTTGGGCTCCCGATGCTGTTGAGGTTAATGGCAAATACTACCTTGTATTTCCGGCGAAGGATAAGGATGAGATATTCCGTATAGGAGTGGCTGAGTCGGATTCACCTGTAGGACCGTTTAAGCCACAGGACAATTATATCGAGGGAAGCTACAGTATCGATCCCGCTGTTTTAAGGGACGATGACGGCAGGATATACTGCTATAACGGCGGACTCTGGGGCGGACAGCTTGAGATGTGGCAGTCCGGAAGCTTTAATCCGGATGAGCATCGCCCGGAAGGTGATGAGCCTTCACTTGGACCTCTTTTTGCTGAATTTAAGGAGGACATGACCGGATTTAAGGCAGCACCTAAGATGATACGCATCCTTGATGAAAACGGTGAAGTGATAAAGGCGAAGAATGAGGACAGGAGATATTTCGAAGGTCCCTGGATGCACAAGTTCAACGGCAAGTATTATCTCTCGTATTCAACCGGTACAACACATTATCTGTGCTACGCAGAGGGTGACGATCCCGCAGGTCCCTTCACATATAAGGGCAGGATCATGGAGCCTGTTATAGGATGGACCACACATCATTCCATCGTGGAGATAGACGGAGAGTGGTACCTGTTCTATCACGACAGCGAGTATTCGGGAGGTATTTCGCATAAGCGCTGCGTTAAGTACACAAAGCTTACCATTCATGAAGACGGTACTATAGATACCATCTTCCCCTATGATCACAACTAAAGAGCAAAACATTTTATTGACAAGATCGCAAACGGTGCTATAACACGCAACCGTGTTGTGATCTTGTTTTTTATGTTTGTGGCTGTATTACGATATCAGCCAGCCTAAGATTTCAAATCTCTGACGGGTGTCATCGCCCTTTATGGTGACAGTTACAGTATGTTCCGTGCTCTTGTCGGAACGGTAAAGCTCGGTGGAGGCTGCATAGTCTCCCCAGCCGTTCGGAAAATCACCGTTAACATCTGTTATATCTTCTCCGTCGATTACAATATGTGCAATTCCGGTTTTTTTGTCGGTTGTTTTGTAGTACAGCATGCCAAGATTTTGGAATTCCATTTTGAAAGTAATGGTGGCGCCGTCCTGAGAGGCGGACCAGCCGTTTGGAAAATACCATGCCGTGCTGGCATCCTCGAATCCTTCCGATGAGACTATAGAGTAATCATCTGTGGTCCTGTCGGATATTTTTGCATTTTTATATATATCCCCCGTTATGGAATCTGAGGAAGCGTCAAAAGGAGTGACAGTTTCAGGGGCGTCTGTCTCATTGAGAGTGCTTTCCAGAAAATCACGGATCATCTGAAATACCATCAGATGTCCCAGATCGTTTGGATGAGTACCGTCAGGAGACAGTCCGTCTGTATTTGCGGGATTCGAATCCGATGACCTGAAGGAGATGTTGCCTTCACTGATCTCCGGAGTGATGGCATCGTGATACGAGAGTACCGGTACCCCGTAGTATTCGGCTGAAGGATCATGCAGATCCTGTGCATTGCCGCCACCGTCCAATGACATTTCTATGAGTATGACGGCGGGATCGTTTTCATATGCAAGGCAACGCCGGATCAGGCTTTCCATAGTCGCTTTATAGAACTGATCACCGGTGTCATTGATAAATTCCACAAAGATTATATCCGGCGAATAAGCGAAAACATCACGTTCAAGGCGATGAACACCAAGATATGAGTTGGTGGCCCCGATGCCGGAGTTGGTAACATTGGTATTTTTGCTGATGTTATTACGGCACCAGGTTTTAACCCGGTTTACAAAAGCATACTCGGGTTTGGATGTGGTCGATCCGGCTGTTATTGAATCACCTAAAAATACAATGTTAAGGTCGGAAGTGTTGTCATCCCTGGCTTTTTTTAGTTTTGATGCAAGTCTTGATGTGTCTCCGAGAAAATGGATCGAACGAGCCAGCATTTCCTCCGTCATACCCGGTGTGACGTCGTCTGAGCTTTCCTGTTCGGAGGCTGTTTCCTCTTTTTGGGTATCGTCTGTTTTGTCGTCCGTTTCAACATCTTTATCTGCATCTGTACTGCCGGCAGTCTCTGTATCCGTGTTCGCGTCCGCGGGCAGGTTTTCATCGTCCCGGATTTCATCTGCTGTCACGGCAGAGGCGGTGTCGGTTGTATTGGATCCGGTGTTTTCGTTTTTTACGGTTTGTGTTGATGAGCAACCGCTGAAAATATTCAGAGTCAAAGCAGAGATCAGTAATAAAGCCAGTCTTCTTTTCATGAAATGAGGTCCTTTCTTTAAAAAAATAATTTAAGGGTTAAAATGTAATTTACAGGTTGTACCGTGGTTTATCCTTACATCATAAGTTTTGCTGTGGTTGTATGGATATTGTATCACAGAATGATATGGTCTGAAAGTCTATTTCATATTAAACATGATAAAAAAACCGGGGAAGGATATTCCCCGGTTTTTGATAGTCTGTATTTATTTACCGATAAGTTTTAAAAGATAAGGTATTTCTGCCTCAAAATTTACTGCGTAGTCAACTTTCTCAGGATCTTCGAAAGTGTTACGGATGCATGCGCAGGTGTAGTCTGCTGCGATCTTCAATGAGTCGTATACATTGAAATCGTTCATGAGAGCGCCTGTAACTGCGCTGGCAAAAACGTCGCCTGTCCCATGGGATTTCCAGTTGACCTTCTGCGTTCCGTAAGAGAAATATTTCTTCTCCTTAGCATCGTAGCCGGTGAAACCGAATGTTCCGTCGGCGAATGTGGTGCCCGTGATGACGCTGTATCTTGCGCCGAGGGCGGTGAGCTTTTCGATAAGGGCTTTTACGGTAGCCTCATCTGCGTCCTCTCCTGGATATTCCTCACCTAACATGAAGCATGCCTCGGATATGTTGGGCAGTATGATGTCGGCCTTGGCACAGAGTGTAGCCATTTTCTTTGCAAAAAACTCGTCGAATCCCGCGTAGAGTTTTCCGTTGTCGGCCATTGCGGGATCCATTACGATCACGGTGTTATCGCCCTTAAATGTATCAAAATAGTCGGATACGATCTCAATCTGTCTGTCGGAACCCAGGTATCCGGTATAAATTGCATCAAACTTAAACCCCTCTTTTTTCCAGTGATCCTTCATGGGATCCATCTCATCCGTAAGGTCGTGGAAGGTGAAATTCGAAAACTGAGTATGTGTTGACAATACGGCAGTGGGGATGATGGCTGTCTCAACGCCCATGGCTGATATTATGGGCAGTGCTACTGTAAGGCTGCATTTTCCCAGGCAGCTCACATCCTGGATGGTGATTATTCTCTTCATTGTACTCCTCCTTGTGATTTGTTGTCATTATTCATAGATGTCTTAGTGGGTGATTCACGGATTGTTTCGTGCTTCGCACTCCCACAATCCTGCCCGATATTCGCAATCTCGTGTGACTTCGTCACACTTCTTGCTCATATCGGGGCGGGTCAATAAGCCATGCCTCCACTGGCAAGCAAGCTTGCCGTGAAGTCAGGCTTTTGACCCTTGAATCATATATTGCAAAATAATACATAATTGGTTATATTGATATAACCAATTTGTGATTTTTTTATAATATCAGGATGGGGCTTATGAGAAAATATAATCTGGAAAACCGCGGAGATACGCCGATCTATGAGTTTCTGTACAGGAGCATAAGGGATGATATAAAGAGCGGTATCCTGCGGGCAGGAGAGAAAATGCCTTCGAAGCGCATGCTGGCGCGTGAGTATGGAGTCAGCCTGATCACAGTGCAGAATGCATATGAGCAGCTTGTGATGGAGGGGTATCTGGATTCTGTCACGAGAAAGGGATATTATGTTGCGGATATAGTGCCGGTATCTGTGATCCGGGGAGATGATCATATGGCGGTTGGATCCGGCAGCAGGTCAGATGCAGGCAAAAATACGACTTCGGGCGACAGGCGTAAACCGGCCTTAAAAGACATCATGGGTTGCGAAGGAAGGTCTGATGAATGTATTGACCTTACCACAGGACGTATCAGATGCGGTAATTTTCCTTATGGTACCTGGTCACGGCTCATGCGTAAAACCCTTGCGGACGAGGAGAGCAGCTTCCTGCAGAAACCGGAGAGCACGGGGCTTTATGAGCTGAGGGTAGCAATATCGGATTACCTGCGCACTGAAAAGGGACTTATGTACAATCCGGAAAAAATTGTTATCGGTGCGGGGACAGAGTATCTTTATACTATGGTGGTCTGGCTTTTGGGGAGAAACGGAATGTACGCCGTGGAAGATCCGGGGCATCTGACGGTCAGCCGCATTTTTGAGGCAAACGGCGTAAAAGTCCTCTATATACCTGTAGATTCAGAGGGCTTTTCCATAATGGATCTTAATGTCACAAACCCTCTTGCCATACATATATCTCCGTCACATCAGTTCCCCACGGGTATGGTGATGCCGGCGAAGAGGCGCCATGACATCATAGAATGGGCGAAGGTGCATAACTGCTACATAATAGAGGATGATTACGACAGTGAATTCAGGTATCAGGGGAGACCTGTGCCTGCAATGGCAGGTTTGGACAGGGATCATGTGATCTATATGAATACTTTTTCCAGAACTCTGTCACCATCGGTGAGGATCGCTTATATGGCGCTGCCTGATGCGCTGGCAAAACTCTGCAGGGAAAAGCTGGGATTCATGACCTGCCCCGTGTCCGTGGCCGATCAGATGACTCTGGCTAAATTCATAGATGGCGGTTACTACACCCGCCATATTTCACGGATGAAAAAGTTTTATCATATAAACAGAGACAGGATACTGGAGGAGATAAAAAACTCCGGTTTCGGGAACTGTGTGGATATCCGGGGAGAAGGTACGGGACTGCATTTTCTGATGGAGGTAAAGGATAAGAATGTGGATATGGAAAAATATATTCACAGTCTGTACGACAGAGGTATACATATAAAGCGGGTATCCGACTACAGCAAGCGAAGTTCTACGCAGTATGAAAGGCTTTTGGTCTTCAGCTATTCCCATATCCTGCCTGAGGAACTGTCGGGGGTTTTTGATGAAATGAAAGAAGAAATTCTTTCCTGCAGATGATTTTTTTGAAATGAACAAAAAATTCTGCAATATGTTTATTGACAATTTGTATACAATGTGCGAAAATACGAAACTGTTAAAGGATGTGCGGTTGTGGTACGGAGTATGTGTTCACAGCTGCGGATCATTACACTATAATACATATTGTTCAAGAGGAGGAGAGGACAAATGGACAGACCAACAATCAGACAGATGGCCAGGAACGACCTGGGCAACAAGATCTTCGGCAAAGGATGGCTTATGGCTTTGCTGGCAACTTTAGTATTTTCACTTATCTACAGTGCAGCGAGCGGAACCGTTATCGGTGCGTTTATTCTCTACGGACCGTTGATGATCGGTTTAACATCCGCATTCCTTACTATCAGCCGTAAAAAGACAGACATGGAAATCGGCGAGATGTTCAGCGTTGGTTTTGGTGATTTCGGACGTAACCTTATGGTAGGTCTTATGACTGAGATCTTTATCATGCTGTGGTCATGCCTTTTCGTTATCCCGGGTATCGTAAAGAGCTATTCATATGCAATGGCTAATTATATCGCAGTTGATCATCCGGATTATGATTGGAAGGCTTGTATTGATGCCAGCAAAGAGATGATGAACGGACACAAGATGGAGC
>JAFYAD010000265.1 GCA_017540915.1 Lachnospiraceae bacterium | reverse complement strand
GTCCCTTGCGGGTTCTTAGGGCAGAGCCCTAAGCCCTCGGAGAGCCGTCTGGTTTATTTACAGATAAGTTTTCAAGGTTCAATTTGAGCCTTATTTTTTCGGCTCGTTCTTTCATAGGTCACTTGACACTACCTTTTATGTGAAGTGAGCAGATCTGTATGGCTCACCTCAGTTGTCTGAATTTCCCGTGATGACTCGACCATTGCCATCCGGTTTTTCAAAAGATTAATTCTTTGTGATATCAGAATGATATCATCATAATTTCTTTTTGTCAATAAGTTTTTTCAAATTATGAATAAGGTGAGAGGATTTGTTTCGTTTTTGTTGTAAGAAAGGGGCTGCGGTGATATTATAAGCGGGAGCGTAATAGCGAAAAAAAGATGGAGGACAAAAACATGACACTTGAAAAACTCAGACAGGACATGATAGCAGCTATGAAAGCAGGCGATAAGGCGAGAAAACAGTCGATCTCGAACCTGGTCTCAGCAGTTAAAAAGGTGGGGATAGACGCCGGCTGCAGGGAGGACATTCCCGAAGAAATGGTGGATTCTGCCATCTTGAAGGAACTGAAGACAGCAAAAGACCAGATCGATACCTGCCCTGCAGACCGCACAGAACTGCTGGCGGAGTACAAGGCCAACTACGAGGTCATCAGCGAATATGCGCCGAAGCTCATGAGCGAGGATGAGATCAGGGCATATGTTTCCGAAAATTGCGCAGAGGCTCTTGCTTCCAAGAACAAGGGCATGATCATGAAGACAGTCATGGCAGCGCTCAAAGGAAAGGCGGACGGCAAGATGATCAATACCATAGTGGCTGATATGTGTAAGTGATCATAGTGATATGAAAAAAGGACGGATCATCCGTCCTTTTTCATCGCTGTTAGTGCGGAAAACCAAATATAAAGGAATGGGTGGCTAGGAGTAGTACACATTGGTAGAGGAAATCTTACCATTTCAGGATAAACAAGAAGTATGATAAATGTAAGTGTAGCATCAGGATCCTTGGTATCTTCTGTTCCGGTAAATGTGACGGAAGCGAGGAATTCGGAATAGCAAAAGCGGTTTTTGTTTCGCAGGATGGACTTTCCACAACCATGTATGTGCATTCGGTTTTGAAGGAACACTCTTAAAACATTTCTCCGTTTCTAATAAACGTAATAATATTTTTATGATGAACTCCACTCCTTTTTTGCAACAAGCGATCCAGCGTCATTACATACTTGGGATATCCGTCTCTTGCCTGTTCCAACGGCCTGTATTCACGCTCTTCAGTAAGATTCTTTCCGTTTTCATCTATATTATCATTGTCAATATACCGTGCCACCTGGACATATGAGTAGTTCATATCCATATCTCTCAAGATAAAATCAACTTCCAGCTTTCCTATTCTACCCACACTGATCTCATAGCCTCTGCTTTTTGCATAATTATAGATAATGTTTTCCAAAACCGGTCCATACTCTATCCTGTTATCCGTATTATTTGCAAAATAGAAACTCAGGTCAGACAGATAATACTTCTCCTCACCTTTAAGGCTTTTTCTGCTCTTCATATCAAATCTTGTGCATTTACTAACAATTTTTGCATTTTCAAGAATGGAAAGATAGTTATATACTGTCTCCTTCCTGACAGTCGTTTTCGTAGTATTTTCCAGGTATTCACACAAACCTTTAATGGACATTGTAGCGCCAAAATTATTAATTATATATGTCTGTATCGTCTCAAACAACATCCGGTTCTTTATTCTCTTGTTTTTTTTGATATCCTTTTCATATATCTCAGAAATTACGCTTTTAACATAGAGTCTTTTATCGGCAAATAAATCTAAACTGACGGCATAAGGGAAACCACCCTCAAGCATGTATTTATCAAACTCATCTTCAGGGTTGATACTGATCTCCTTACCCAATAATTTCTTCAACCCCAGGTACTCATCAAATGAAAGCGTTGTGATTTCAAACTCAATATATCGTCCGGTGAGTTTAGTCGCAAGTTCACCGGACAGCAGATAACTATTGCTCCCGGTCAAAAAAATTGAATAATCATCTTCCTCACGATATGCATTTACAGTTTCCTCAAACCCTTTTACATTCTGTATCTCATCGATAAACAGGTACTTTAACCCTTTTACGCCTTTTGCTCGTTCATCAATAACTTTCTCAAGTGCCTCCGGGGTTTTTATATTTTTGAAAGGTCTTTTATCAAGGTGGATGACGATGATATTATCCGCTTCGATGTTCCTTTCTCTTAGTTCATATATGATCATCTCCAACAATGAGGATTTTCCGCATCTTCTCACACCGGTTATTACCTTGATAATTTCTGTTTCATCATAAAAACCACGGATTTTTTTCAAGTATATTTCGCGTTTGTACAGTTTTTTCATCTGCTGCCTCCGACTATACATCTAAATCGTTTTTATCTGCGTCAAATTATACCTCATCTAAACCGAACTTTCAACGCATTTTTGCAAATTAGTTCGGTTTATCATACCATTACCACCCCGCATCAGCTGTGTCATGATGGCATTTGTGTATGTTTTTTTCTATTTACAGTCAATATCATGTAGTATACAGGCTGTCAGCTTGCTGAGCAGATTGCCGGTGTCGGGGCGAGCCGGTAGAATGTATGTAAAGTGGCTGTGAATAGCAACGATTGTTTCGGAATATTAGGTTGTAAGAGAAGCATCACCGTGATATTATAGGCGGGAGAGGATTATAAAAAGTAAAGGTTAATGATAAAAATACTTCACTACAGAAGAAGGCAGGCTATGAATAAGATAAACACGGTCATTTTTGACATGGACGGAACGGTCTTGAATACACTCGACGACCTTACGGATGCGGTAAACTATACTCTTGCAAAGCATGGTCTGCCCACGAGAGACAAGGAAGATTACAGGAGATTTTTTGGGAATGGGATCGGATATGCCATGAAGTGCGCCGCGCCGGACGGAATCGGAGACGAGCTTTTCGCCAAGATGATCGCGGATTTTAAGGATTACTACAATATGCATTGTCTTGATAAGACTGCACCCTACGAGGGAATACTCGATCTCTTGAAGGAGTTGCATGAAAAGGGTTATAAGATGGCGATCGTGTCCAACAAGATTGATTCTGCCGTAAAAGAGCTGAACGAAAGGTTTTTCTCAAGGTACGTATCCGTTGCGATTGGCGAAAAACCCGATATCAGGAGGAAGCCTGCAGCTGATACGGTTCTCGCTGCGCTGAAAGAGCTTAATAGCACACAGGATGAAGCGGTATATATCGGGGATTCGGAAGTGGATCTTCAAACAGCCCAAAATTCAGGGATTCCCTGCATAACGGTACTCTGGGGATTCCGTGACAGGGATATGCTCGTAGAAAACGGTGCCACAACATTTGCTACGGCACCGGCTGATATTATCGATATATTGGAGGAACGCTGATTGCCGATAAGAGGAGTAGCACTCTTATATGTATGTGAGAAAAAACGCGGGAACGACACACTTTTTCCGACGAAAAAGTGTTGGCAGACCTGCGTTTTTCTTATATAATTCAAGGCAAACAATAAAAGGGTGGGTGGCGTTATGAAGCGACTTCTTTTGGAAAAACTTATAGAGTGGAGAGATAAAAAGCACAGGAAGCCATTAATTCTTTGGGGCGCGAGACAGGTTGGAAAAAACTGGCTTATGAAGGAATTCGGATCCCTGTATTACAGCAATTTCGTTTATGTATCATATGATTCAAGGGTCAAAAGACTGACTTCACGGCAAGACTTTCCGAACTCCGGGATCCCCTAACGGGTTTCCCGGAGCTTTTGTTTTTTTAGGTATTCAAAATAATCCCTGTCGCATTTATCGAATGTTCCGTCCGCGTTGTAGATGGCTTCGTATTCTGTGTAAATCTCCTGCAGAGTGTCGGAATACGGCAGCCAGTCGAGGGACATTTCCTCTGATGTGTATTCCTGATGACATTTGAAATCCGGGCTGCTCTTTAGGTCTCTGCCGCCTCTGGGTCGATCCTCCATGGAGAGCATACAGCCTTCGTCGGTCAGGGCAATGCACTCGCCCATGGCATCAACGCCTACGAAGGTATAGCATTTGTGCTTCATACGAAGGTAGTACACCTGTCTTTCGTTGTGCCAAAAGTACTCGATGGCAAAAAGACCGTATTTTTCATGTGTCAGGAGAGATACGAGAGTCTCCTTGCTAAAATCTTTCGGTGAAAAGCCTGCCAGACTAAGATAGTGCGACAGGTCGGCGGGAGACAGGGAGCACCCGTGTTCACGACAGCATCTTCCTTTGCATATCCTGCATTCCGGTCCCGGTTCGTAGCCCATCACATACTCTCCATAAAGCCCTTGATGTCGTCGATGAGATCGTCGGGGTCGAGGCCGTGTACTTCCGCAGCCTGCTCAAGGCTCTCCATCTGTGAAGAAGGGCAGCCGAGACAGTGCATGCCAATACCTGTGAGAACCGGAGCGATATCCGGGCAGTTCTGCAGTAATTCTCCGATGGTGGTTTCTTTTGTCAATCTGAACATTTTACATGTGTGATCCGATCACCGGTTGATGATTGGATTTCTCCTTTCTATGTATATCAAGGTTGATTGTGGGAGAGTGTATCATGAAACAGTCAGGAATATAACCCTTGTTCCCAACATCATCCAAACTATTCAGAGATGTTATCATATCCTGGAACAGATTTCAACATGCGGGAAGTCTGGGCTTCCGTGTGGCTTTTGCTTGACTGTGCGGGAAAGCTACTGTAAACTTAAGTTTGTGTAAAGGTATATTTTTTCAGTGGGTAAAAAAGATGTCAGAAAAAACGAGTGCTGACGTTTTTGTCAGCTATTCTTCAAAAAATAAAAATGTCGCGGATGCCATAGTGGCGGAGTTTGAAAAAAACGGTATCCGCTGCTGGTACGCGCCCAGGGATATTGTGCCCGGGGCGTCATGGGTCAGCGCCATAACGGAGGCAATTCAGTCTGTCAAAGTGCAGGTTTTAGTCTTTACGGACGAGTCGAATGTGTCGCGGCAGGTGATGAATGAGGTGGCCGTGGCGTTTAATGAGGGGAAAACTATAGTGCCCTTCAGGCTTACAGATGCGAAGATGAGTGGCGAGTTTGAGTATTATCTTTCCCGCGTACACTGGCTTGATGCGGTAAAGCCACCACTGAATGACAACGTGGTACAGCTCAGACAGTATGTTGGGGACATTCTGTCGGGAGCCGATAAAGTGGCAGGTATTTCGGAACAGCCGATGTTGCCGATTCAGCCCACAGTAAAAAGCAGGCAGATTTCTCCGGCGATTCTGATCGGGATCATTGCTGCGCTTTTAGTAGTGTTTCTTTTGATAGTGTTGCTGTTATTGCAGAGTTATAAGAGCTATCAGCAACCCGGTCAGTCAGAACCGTTTATATCTGCATATGGAGACGGAGGCGGTGCAGACGGGCATGATAAGGTAGAAGGCGGAAGTATTTCGGATGGAGATACGTCCACAGGTGGAGAGACAGAAGGTACATCAGTCGGTACGGATGCAGGAGATTCCGAAGATGCCACAGATCCCACAAATACTACAGATTTCGCAAATACAACAGATGGCACAGATTCCGTAAATACCGCAGATACCACAGATTCCTCAGACACAACAGACACTAAAGATACCACAGATTCCACTGACACTTCGAATGTTGAAAATACAGAAGCCGGGTCAGCAGAAGACAAAGCAGAGGGAGACGTAACGGACAGTACAACAGATACTGCAACGGACGCCACATCGGACAGCACGACAGACAACTCCAAAACTACAGACAACGAAACGGAGAATACTGATAACAAGTCTGACAGCACCACAGGTGCTGAAAAAAGCGGGGAGACAGGCAAAACAACCGACACGGAAGATAAGTCTTCCGGTGATAAACTATCTTCCGACAGCTCGCAGGAGACCACAGATTCCGGAAAAACCGACAAAACAGATTCCGGCAAAACGGAGGAAAAGGACGTTTCCGACATGACGGTAGAAGAGCTTGAAAGAGCCGCAAAAAAGGGAAATGTTGAAGCCTGCGATGAGCTCGGAGCCATGTATTATGATGGCGAGGGCGTGGATCAGGATTACGGAAAAGCGCTCCTGTACCTGAACAGAGCGGAAGAAAATAACACAAAGTCCGCAAGAACCTACAAATTGCTTGGCAACATGTATTACATGGGAAAAGGCGTGGAAGAGAGCGATGCGATCTCCGGAAAATATTATGCAAAGGCAATAGAACTGGGGATAGAGGATCCGGCAGTCTGGTCGAACTACGGCATGATCCTCTACCGCGATGACAATTTCTCAGAGAGCGCAAAATATTTTGCAAAGGCAGCAAAGAGCAACAAGGATCCCATGACAATGTATAATGCCGGATTGGCGTATTACGGGGCGGAGGATTACGATAATGCACTGACATGGTTTGGCAAAACGATAGATGGCGGATACAGCAGACCGGATGATGTGCGAAGACAGATACAGTCCATGGTCGATGCCGGTCAGATATCCGAAAAAGATGCGAAGAAGTGGCTTGAATAGATCATGATCGTTCACAGGGGGTATGGGCAGTATGGTCGAAGATTTCACTCAGGAATACAACAGAAAACTCAGAACACCGGATGAGGCCGTCTCTGTGGTAAAGAGCGGAGACTGGATCGATTATACCAGTTGTCTGGGGAAGCCGGTTTTACTGGATCGCGCTCTGGCGAAGAGACGGGATGAGCTTTTCGATGTCAAGATCAGGGGAAATCTCATATCCGGACCTATCAAGGTGGCAGAGTGTGATGAAACACAGGAGCATTTCATATATCACAGCTGGCATTGTTCGTCCTATGAGAGAAGGCTGTGCGACAAGGGACTGTGCTATTATATCCCCATGGTCTTTCACAATAACGCCGCCTACTATGAATTCTTTTTACATGTAAATGTTGCCATGGTGAGCGTCACGCCAATGGATGCCCACGGGTATTTCAATTTTTCCGTGAACACGGGAGTTGCTGCACCAATTGCCCGCATGGCGGATATCGTGATATTGGAGATTAATGATAAGCTTCCGAAGGTCAGGGGAGGCTATGACGAGTGTATTCACATTTCGGAGGTGGATTATATTGTGGAAGGTGAGCATGAGGACTTCCCCGATATTCATTATGCCGAACCCACAGAGTGCGACCGTGCCATCGCAGGTCACATACTGCCGTATATTGTGAACGGAGCGACCTTGCAGCTCGGTATCGGAAATGTCCCGAATGCGTTGGGGGAGCTCATAGCCGAGTCGGATCTTAAGGATTTGGGGATGCACACAGAACTTTGCACGGACGCATTTTTAAGCCTGCATCTCGCCGGAAAACTTACCAACAAGAAAAAGAAGATCGACAGAGGCAAGGGAGTCTTCGGCTGTGCGGTGGGATCGAGAGATCTCTACGAATGGCTGGATGACAATCCGGGGGTAATGGCATATCCCCTGGAATACGTGAACCGGCCGGGAGTCATAGAGCGGATCGATGATATGGTGTCCATAAACGCCTGTGTGGCAGTGGATCTGTACGGCCAGGTTGCCGCTGAGAGCTCCGGTTCAAGGCAGATCAGCGGCACCGGAGGGCAGCTGGACTTTTTGACGGGGGCTTCCGCATCACGGGGCGGTAAGGCTTTTATCTGTATGAGTTCGATATATGTGGACAAACAGGGGGTTACGCATTCCAGGATAATGCCGCAGTTTAACGGCGACATCATCACCTCCCCCAGGAGCCAGATATATTTTCTGGCCACTGAATACGGAGTGGTAAATCTTGAGGGACTCTCCACCTGGGAACGGGCGGAGAAGCTTATCTCCATAGCTCATCCCGCTTTCCGCGATCATCTGGTGAGGGAGGCACAAGACCGGAAAATATGGCGTCGCAGTAACAGGCGATAGGTGAGGGTGGTATTGTGACATTTGTCACGGGAAAAGCGAATAATACATAAAACATGGTGACAGATGACATCTACCGTTTGTTCTCTACGGAGAGTATTATGTGGTCAACATACAGGAAATCGATTGAATGATCGATGAGTGATTGATCACAGTTTTACCCCGGCCGGGATTCCGGCAGGAAGAGAGCATCATTAGGGTAGTGTCAAGTGACGTATGAAAAAACAGGGTCTCAAAATCGGCTCAGTTGAACCTTGAAAAATATATATCTGTAGATACAGTCAAGCGGCCGGTGCCGCATTTCGCCCACCCCATTTACTTTTTGGAACATGCGATAAT
>JAFYAD010000264.1 GCA_017540915.1 Lachnospiraceae bacterium | reverse complement strand
ATCCTGCGTCTGAACGTTTCGCTGATAGTTTTTCCTGAGGCGAGAATTGCCTCACCAAAGCGATTGGGAGCCGGTGCGGTAATTACTGCTGTCTTAAACGGCTGCTCCAAAAGATTAAGTTTTTCATCCCTGAAAACAAGAACATCCGGGGAGACCAGCATATAGTCCGATTCAACACTGCTCACATGGGTGTTGTTGAATTTGTACATTTCCGAGGCTGCTTTTGAGGTGATCGAAGCATACAGAGTGCTACATCTGCATAGCGCTTCCTCCTGGGCTGTCGCTCCGAGACGGAATCCCCCCCCGGGATTGTGTGCATTTGCAAAATTCATCACCAGTGTTTTATCATGATCGCGTGCCGCAGCAAAGGAATCGCTGTTTTTGATCACGATGCGGCACATCCCGGCATTTTCAAGAATTGGAAACGCTTTGTTGAGGAGTGTCTCGCCCATCTGCGGAGTGATCACCTCGACTTCTGCGTAGTTCCCCTCCGGAAAAGAAACAGTATGCTCATTCACCTCATACTTTGCTTTTTCGTATATTTGGATCGTTTCATTTGCTATAGATATCAGATTCATTGTTTTTCTCCTCTATCCAAAGATCATATCGCGGAGAGTGGGGTGTATAGTGCCGTAAGCCAGACCGCAGTTTCTCACATGCTGGATATATACAAAGCTCGTGCGGCTGGCGGTATCCATCTGTATGCAGCTGCCTGCGGCTCCGTCCCAGCCGAATATACCGGCGGGTGCGGATGATCCGATCTCCTCAGGATGCATGAGGACCTGCATTCCGCAACCGTAACCATAACCGTTTCGTCCCATGGTCCCGGCTATTTCTTTTAATGAAGCTTCGCAGAGCAGATTCTTTTTTATGAGCTCCACGGTTTCTGCTTTGAGAATATGAATGCCTTCTGCACTCTCTCCGCCACAGGCGAGAGTATCGGCAAGTTTTGCGTAATCTTCGGTGCAGCTCACCAGCCCCGCGCCGCCGCTTTCATATTTTTCGGAGAGCTGGTATTCACAGCTTTGATCCATGGGAACGATACCCTCTTCATTGGCAATGTATTGTGGCGCAAGCCGTTCAAGTCCTTCGTTATCCGGCTTCGCAAAAAACGTATCCTTCATGCCAAGCGGCTCCCAGAGATTTTTCTTTAAGTATTCTCCGAAGCTTAAGCCGGATACCGTCTCCACGATGGCTGCAACCACATCATGGCTTAAACTGTAACAGAAATGCGTGCCGGGCTCGAACAGCAGAGGCGACTCTGTAAAGGAATCCACGATATCCCCGGTGCCGGCCGCATCGCCTTTTTCCTTAAGTACCCGCAAGATGCCCGGACGTCTCAGATCGTAATCGAGTCCGGACTGCATCGATAGCAGATGCCACACCCTAAGCGGCGTTTTTGCGGGCTCCGTTCCGGAGTCGGTTGATACCATGAGCTTCGCATATGCAGGCAGATAAGAACCGACCTCGTCCTCGAATCCAATCTTGCCCTGCTCGATCAGCTGCATTACCGCTGTCATAGTCTGCACTTTTGTCATGGAATACATAAGGTAGCGCTGATCGGCCTTAACTGCATTTTTCTTTTCGATATCAACTGTTCCGTTCATATGACGGTATATCTGCCGGTGATCTTTGTATATGATGCAGTCAACAGATGGAATACCCTCTTCCAAAAGTGAATCAAGATATTTGGTTATTTTTTTCTCATTTATTGTACTCATGTCACTATCCCCCTATAAAAAACCTCAAGGGTCGAAAACCGGACATCACAGTAAGGATTATTGACCCTGGAATTATATTATAAAAAAAATCCGGTCATTTGTTAACATTTTTTTGTGTTGCGGTTTTTGGAGACGGATGGTAATATGTGAGCGGATCTTGCGTGGGAGAAGTTACGGCGAAGCAACTGATATTGCAGGAGAGAAAAACACTATGAAAAATTCAAGCCGTTTTTTTGCGAACAAAGAATGCGAGTATTATCCGTGCCATAAGATGGACGGAGAGCTGAATTGTCTTTTTTGCTATTGCCCGCTGTACTGCCTCGACTGCCCGGGGCAGTACACCATGATAGACAGGGGTGACCATGCTGTCAAAAGCTGCATGGATTGCACATTCCCTCATGAAGCGGACAATTATGACCTGATAATGGAGCTGTTACGACGGGCTTCCCGCTGACGCATCAATGGGAAGACCCAGTATTTTTGCGGCATTTTCTCCCAATATGAGAGATAACTCATCCGGACTCAGTCCGGATTTTTTTATGACCTTTAAGGAGTCGCCCTGGTCGCTCCAGGGGCTGTCGGTTCCGAAGAGCACACGGTGGGCGCCGATCTTTTTCACGATGCGCACGAACTGCTCATTATCTAAAAATATAGTGTTGCCGCCGATGCCGGAATCATCCTCGGGACGCAGGCAAAAGGCGGTGTCCAGATATATGTTCTCTCTGGTGAAATCGTCCTCTAACAGGGTGTTCTCCACCTCATCCCAGCATCCCCAGCCTCCCATGTGGGCCAGTATAAGGTGCTTCGGGCGGATTTTTTTCATCACATTGGAGACGTGTTCCGGGCTTACCAGATCGAGACCGGGAAATCCGATGTCGTACCCGCCGTGCGCCACGGTGAACATGTTAAGACTCTCGGCGCAGGCTATGATGTTCATGAATCGCTCGTCATCGATAAAAGTACGCTGATACACAGGGTGTATCTTGATTCCGATGATCCCGCTCTCCCTGAGGCTTTTTAATATGTAGGAATAGTCCTCGTTGTCCGGGTGGATCGTACCCAGAGATATGAGGCGGGTCGATGATGAGAGTCGGTTTTGCCATACTGCGCGCTCGTTGATGCTGTTGGTCTGCGACGGCTTTGTGGCTATGGGTAACACTACGGAGTAGTCGAGACCGTTGTCTGCGGTGGCCTGTGTCAGGGCCTTGGAGGTACCGTTGGTGTGCGGTCTTGTGTCCGCTGTCGCCGCGAGCTTTGAGATGGCTGAGGCGGCTATCTTATCGGGGAATGTATGTGTATGGAAATCTATTAACATGGGTGCTCCGTTTCTGTTACTGATTCACAGCTGTATTAGGGTGTATTCCGGCACGATCACCTGCATAATAGACTGTGAATAGTGATTTCTTGCGGTCGATGTCCCGGTTCTTGCTTACTTTAAAGAACCTTGCCGGACCTTTGATCACGGACCTGCTTGGATGTCCGGATCAACAGGCAGTATCATAAACTATTTTCACTCAAATGTTAAGAAAAAAATTGTATTTTACCCCCTTGATTTTTTGTGGATTATCCGTATAGTAACTATACATCTTCAATTTGGGGGTGTATTTTTGAGTGTGTTATTCAATATCACGGAATTTGCAACCACCATGTTGCGTGATATTTACGGTTAATAAGAGTAAGAGTTTTAGCAGGAGATTTGGTTATGTACGAGACAAAAAAGTATTCTACAAAAGAGAAGCTGCGGTTTTTGTGGACTAACATGGGAGGCCAGAAGGCGCTGTATATCGCGGCCATGGTGGGCACCGTCATGTACTGTGTACTGCAGCTGGTGGTTCCGTATTTTTCCGGAGAGATCGTGGACAGATTCCTGACAGGCGAGAATGCCATGGAAAACCTGGCACTTCACAAGGATGAGTTTTATCGTCTGGTGGCGGGGATGGTGATCTTCACCCTGATACGTACGGTGTTGGTCTACATTGACTGCCAGAGCTATGAACACGTGAGCCAGGGTGTTCTGTTCAATGTCAGAAATTATCTGTACAGGAAGATCGAGCATCAGGACATGAAGTTCTACAGCGCCTTTAGGACCGGTGATCTCATGACCAGGATGACGGGAGATCTGGATGCGGCAAGACATATGCTGGCATGGGTTGTCCGCGTCGTGGTGGAGAGTGCTGCGCTGTACGGCTCCACCATGATATTTTTCATGGCTATGAACATGAAGATGGCCCTGTGCATCTTGGCGGTGTCTCCGGTGATCTTCGTGATCATCATCAGCTTTAAGAAAAACATCGCGCCGCTCCACGCCAAGCTGAGAGAAAAGCTCTCCGGTATGAACACGGACGCTCAGGAGAATATTTCCGGAAACAGAGTGGTTAAAGCCTTCGCCAAAGAGGATTATGAAATAGAGAAATTTGATCACGCCAACCGTGATTACAGAGATACCAACATAGAGGTCGCAGGGATGTGGATCAAATATTATCCTTATATAGAGTCTGCAGCGAACCTGATGTCGGTACTGCTGATACTCTGCGGCGGTCTTTTCATGATAAACGGCGATATGACCATGGGCGAATATGTTGCCTTTTCCGGCCTGATCTGGGCGGTGGCAGGTCCCATGCGCCAGATGGGCAACATCATGAATGAGTTCGAGCGCTTTCTGGCAGCGGTTCAGAAGGTGATGGAGATCTACTACAGCGAACCCGACATCAAGGATGCGCCGGATGCGGTGGACAAACCGGGACGCTTCGAGGGACGGATTGAGTTTAAGAACGTGTCATTCCAGTACGCCGACGGCAATATGCCCGTATTGAAAAACATATCCTTTACGGCAGAACCCGGCGAGACCATCGCCATCATGGGTGAGACGGGCTGCGGAAAATCTTCGCTGATCCATATGATCCCAAGGTTCTATGAGCAGAACGAGGGCGAGATCTTGATCGACGGCATCGACATCAGAAAGCTGAAGCTCTCACAGCTTCGCAAAAACATAGGTCTCGCAACCCAGGACGTGCTGTTGTATTCCGACAGCATCGAGGGTAATATCGCTTACGGCGATCCCCATATCAAGAAAGAGCAGGTCGTTAAATTCTCCAGATATTCTGCAGCAGATGAGTTCATCGCCAAGATGCCTGAAGGCTACGATACCATCGTGGGCGAGCGCGGCGTCGGACTCTCCGGCGGACAGAAACAGCGTATCTCTTTAGCGAGAGCGCTGGCGGTGGAGCCATCCATACTGATACTGGACGACACTACATCAGCTGTGGACATGGAGACTGAGAAGCATATTCAGGAGAGCCTAAGAAACCTTGATTTCAAGTGTACCAAGCTCATCATAGCCCAGAGGATCTCCACTACCCGCACGGCAGACAAGATCCTGGTGCTCAAGGACGGATGCATCACGGAGCAGGGTTCACACGAGGAGCTCATCGCCAAGGGTGGATATTACGCCGATCTGGTCAAACTCCAGATGGGCGCATGAGAGAGGAATCATCATGACGAAGTCATGATTTGTAATAAGAGAGGATTATGTTATGGCAAGAAACACATATAAACAGGATGAAAATCTGGAGCAGGAATTTGACTTCAGGCATCTTTTGAGAGCGTGGGTATATATCAAAAAATACTCAGGGAAGATGGCGCTGGCTCTTATTTTGTCAGCATTTGCAGGCGTGACGGGACTGATATCGCCCATCATAGTGCAGCATGCGCTGGATGAAGCTATTCCGGCTGCGGATAAAAGATATCTGCTGGAACTTTCGCTGATAATGGTGGGCGTGTTCGCCATCAGCACCGTTTTCTCTACGGTGAGATCCGGCATCATGGTGAAGGTCAGCCAGAACATCATATATGACATCAGAAAAGACCTCTTCGAGAAACTGCAGAAGCTGCCTTTTTCATACTATGATGACAGACCCCACGGCAAGATCCTGATCCGCGTGGTAAACTACGTAAACTCAGTTTCCGACATGCTGTCGAACGGATTGATAAACGTGATACTGGAGATCTTCAACCTGATATTCATCGTGATCTTCATGTTCATGGTGGACGTGCAGTTAGCGACAGTTGTAATGTGCGGCGTCCCCGTACTGGCTGTTTTCATGTTCTGGGTAAAGAATAAGCAGCGCAAGGCATGGCAGGCAGTTTCCAACAAAAACTCAAATCTTAATGCCTATCTCCAGGAAAACATAGTGGGCGTGCGCATCACCCAGATCTTCGCAAGGGAGGAAGAGAATTCCGAGATATTCAGGGATCTCTCGGATGACTGCCGAAAGACATGGATCTCCGCCACGGGCTACAGTAACGTGGTATGGCCGGGTATCGACAGTATTGCGGTATGCATCAGGGCGGCCATCTTCGTATTCGGAATACTCCTGTTCGGAGCCGGCGAGAAGACAGTGGGTACCGTGGTGGCCATATCCGGCTACGCCTCAAGATTCTGGCAGCCGCTTATGAACCTGGGCAATATCTTCAACACCTTCATCAATAATATCGCTTATCTTGAGAGAATATTCGAAACTCTCGATGAGCCGGTGGAGATCGAGGATGCGGAGGACGCGACAGAGCTTCCGCCTGTGAAGGGCACAGTGGAATTTCAGAATGTATGCTTTTCGTATGAGCCTGAGAAGCCTGTGCTGACCAATGTTTCATTCAAGATAACACCGGGAGAGAGCGTTGCGCTGGTAGGTCCCACGGGAGCAGGCAAGAGCACCATCGTGAGTCTGATATCCAGATTCTATGATGTCAACAGCGGCCGCGTCTTAATCGACGGATGCGATGTATCGAAGGTGACTCTGCACTCACTGCGCTCGCAGATGGGCATAATGTTGCAGGACAGCTTTATCTTTTCCGGTACTATAGCAGATAACATCAGATACGGTAAAACCGACGCCACGGAAGAGCAGATCAGGGACGCTGCGAAGGTCGTATGTGCCGATGACTTTATCATGAAAGAGGAGAACGGCTACGACAGCGAGGTAAGGGAGCGCGGATCCCTCTTAAGCCAGGGACAGAAGCAGCTCATCTCGTTTGCCAGAACCCTGATCTCCGATCCGGCGATACTGGTGCTGGACGAGGCCACCGCCTCCATAGACGTGCAGACCGAGCACGCCCTGCAGACCGGTCTCGACAACATGATGAAGGGACGCACCACATTCATCATAGCGCACCGCCTCTCCACCATCAAAAACTGCGACCGCATCATGTACATAGACAAGGGCGGCATCACCGAGCAGGGAACTCACGACGAGCTCATGGCAAAACGCGGCGACTACTACAGGCTCTACACAGCCCAGCTGCAGGAAGTCAGCTGAGATCCCTGTAAAGGCTCCCCTTCCGGGGGAGCTGTCAGCCAACGGCTGACTGAGGGGTTTGGCGCTTTTTCGTATTGAATTCAGCAGGATAGTATGGTATTATACCTTAGTCTATGGGATTTAGGCATACCCGTCTAAGTGGGTGACTGTGAAGTAGAGGAAGGTTACATCATGGCTGATAACAAATGGAGATGCAGAGATCTGGTACAAGATACTGACCGGTATCGGCACTACAGTAGACTGCCTTGAGGCGGCAGCCGACGGCGAAGCATACGAGTGGAAAGAGATGTACCCATCCTTCGCCGCAAAAGCCAGAGAGGAAGGCTTTGACGAGATAGCCGAACTCTTTGAGGGCGTGGCAGCCATCGAGAAAGAACATGAGGAAAGATTAGGAAGTTCACAATACCAGGATGATGTTTACCTTAGCACCGTTCTTTTACTTTAAGATTGATACATATACTAATGCGGTAATAAAAAATGAGAATCAGTGTTATTATACCGGTATATAATGTTGTGCTTTATCTCGAGAAATGTTTGGACAGCATTATTTCTCAGACATACGAAGATATAGAGATCCTGTTGATAGATGATGGATCGGATGATGGATCATCAGAGAAATGTGATGAATATGCTTCAAGGGATACCAGGATAAAAGTTATTCATACAGAGCATTCCGGATTATCCTGTGCGCGCAATACAGGGATAATTGCTTCTACGGCGCCATATATCATGTTCCTTGATGCGGATGATTGGGTTGATGACCGGTTTTGTGCCATAGCTTTGCATGCCGCTGAAACGAATGACGCGGATATGGTCTTGTTTCGGAAAGTGATTATAGATGAAAAGGGCAGAAGGACAGATGATAAGATCAGTCTTCCGGTGGGGGTGATCTCTGAGACAGAGGCCTTAAAATACAATCTTGGTTATTCGTGCGCTGTGTGGACGGGGTTATATAAAAGAGAATTGTTTTCTGAGATATGTTTCCCCGAAGGAAAATACTATGAAGATATCGGAACAACCTACAGATTGATACATAAGGCGGAGAAGATCTGTTATGATGATCATATCCTGTATTATTACAGGAAAGGGCGTAAAGGCAGTATCACAACAGATCCGTGTACGAGAGATACAGATCTGTATGAAATGACAGTACGCAGGTTTAATGACCTGTTTGAGTGGGGATACGGAAAGCTGCTTTTGAATGAAGCGCTGGTGATCAGGATTTGGTTTGGTTATAAGGGACTGGGCAATAGAAATATGCTTCGTGTATTCAGGTATATGCTAAAACATCCTCCGAAAGATATTAGACCCAAAAGAAAAGCTATGCTTGCAGTATATCGTGTTTCACCTGTCTTGTTTGATCTGTTGTGTGAGATTACCGGTAAAAGGCGTAGGAGATAGGTGTTTCTGTGAATAAAATAGTTTTTAAGAACATCTCCCTCAACTTCATCATGAAGGGGATCACATATATCTTTTCTTTCATTATCGTGATGTATGCCACACGCATTCTGCAGCCGCTTACATATGGACGCGTTTCATTTGCCGGGGCTTTTGCGGGATACTTTGTCATGTTTTCCCAGCTTGGCATGCCCATCTATGCTATGCGCGGCTGTGCCGGGCTTCGGAGTGACAGGTCTGCGTTGAGCCGCTTCTGGAATGAGATCTTCAGCATCAATCTTGTCTTATCGGTATTCAGTATTCTGGTTTTGTCGGTACTTATATTTTTTCTCCCCAGGTTAAGGGAAAACGCGTTGTTGCTTATTATCAGCGGCAGCGGGATGATTTTCCAAATGTTTGGCAGCGAGTGGCTGTACAGGGGGCTGGAGAAGTTCCGTTTCCTTACGGTGACCATGCTCATCTGTAAGCTCATTTCTCTCCTCGCCATCCTTGCCTTTGTGCATTCTCCACAGCATATGATACGCTATGCGGTCTTCTCGGTATTTACCGGATATGGGAGTGATGTGGTCTGTTTCTTAGCCTTAAGGCGCTATGTGGATATTTCCTTCCGCATAAAGATCAACCGTGAGCATTTTAAACCTCTCCTGATCTTTTCTTTGATGAGCTGTGCGGTTTATGTATACAGCAGCCTGGATCTGACCATGCTGGGCTTTATGAAAACGGATTATGAAACGGGACTTTACGGCCTGGCGGCTAAGGCTAAGACAATGCTTGCCGCGACAGGAGGGCTGGTGTGGGCATCTGTTCTTCCAACAGCCACATCCCTGTGGAGGGATAATAGGAAGGCCGAATTTGAGACGCTGGCATGTAAATCATTGATGCTGGTATCCTTAGTCCAGTTTGCGGTCACAGTATTCTGTTTGGTATTTGCAAAGCAGATTATCCTTATCATGGGAGGAGAGGAATATCTGGATGCGGTGCCCTCATTTCGTATACTCCTGTTCTCCCTTCTTCCGATAGGTTTGAGCAATATACTTGGCGGGCAGGTTCTAATCCCTGCAGGAAAGGAGCGGGAACTGCTAAAGGCAGAGATACTGGGTGCGGCTTTTAACCTTTTAGCCAATCTTTTTGTTATACCGGTGTATTCCATCGAGGGTGCGGCATTTACCACCGTGATATCGGAGGTGATCGTTTGGGCGGTTTGCCTTATAGCGGTCAGGGGGGAAATGGGGATGGATCTGGCCGTTGCCCCGGTGATAAAGACTTATAATTGGATACGGACGAGGTTGCAGCGTGTCCGTGTACGTATGGATGACAGGCGCCTGGGGGATAAACTGCCATATTATTGCCCCTGCTGTGGCATGCATCTGAGAAGCTTTATCGATGGTGGATATTCCGGACATCCGGAGCAATTTAATCCAAAGCGTTATGACGGCATCGACCAGCAGGTGATATGTCCGATGTGCGGGTCTTTGCCCAGACACAGGATCATCGTATCCCGGCTATCTGAGCAGCGTGAGTGGCTAAAGGGTAAGCGGATACTACATTTTGCGCAGGAGCACTCGCTTAAGCTGTGGTTTGAAGGGCGTGTGAAAGTGGCGGAATATACCACTGCGGATCTTTTTTCCGCCGCAGACCTGCAGATCGATATTCAGGATACCGGTCTTGAGGACGGCGCCTACGATCTGATAATCTGCAACCATGTTCTTGAGCATGTGACGGATTATGAGCGTGCCCTGCGGGAGCTGCATCGCATACTGAGCCCGGAGGGGAAGCTGATTATATCCTTCCCGGTGGATCTTTCTCTGGAGACAGTATACGAAGACAGTACTGTCACAACTGAAGAGGGTCGTATAGAGCATTTTGGACAGAATGATCATTTGCGGGTGTTTGGAAGAGATTCCGCGGAGATTCTCCGGTCTTTCGGATTTATCGTTACGGAAATCCGCGGAGAGGATTATGCCCCGGAGATCAAGCCGGTTGTAGGTCCTGCGGATTATGATAGTAATGTGATATTCGAAGTAACGGTGTGATCGTACAAACTGTGGCGGTCAATGGCGTTTTTTGTATGCTGCTCTGTACATATTTGCAAACATGTGATACAATGAGAAAGTTGTATGAGCAAAACAGCGTATCGGCGTTGGACATAAGTGGCACAACATATCGATACGCGGCAGAGGGAACATATCAGAGTTTGGAGGAGGGCAGGATCATGAGGTTTTATCGTTGTAAGAAATGCGGAAAGATAGTAGCCATCGTAAAGGATACTCCGGTACCCACAATGTGCTGCGGAGAAGCTATGGAAGAGCTGATCCCCGGTACCAGCGACGGTGCATTTGAAAAACATGTACCTGTATTCGAAGTGGCGGACGGAAAGGTTACAGTCACAGTCGGCAGCGTAGAGCATCCGATGCTGGAGGAACACTTCATCGAGTGGATAGCCATCAAGACGAAAAACGGCAACCAGCGCAAGATCTTAAAACCCGGAGATGCTCCAAAGGCGACATTTGCGATCCTTGAAGGGGATGAGGTTTTGGAAGTCTATGAATATTGCAATCTTCACGGACTGTGGAAGGCAGAGTAGTACAACATATAAAGACAAGATTTCTTAAAGCCTGCATTGAGGGTTACTATTCACAGCCAATATCATGTAGTATACAGGCTGCCAGCTTGGCTTCGCAGATTGCCGATGTCAGGGCGAGTCTGTAGAATGTATGTAAAGTGGCTGTGAATAGTAACCATTGCGGGCTTTTTGTACTTATAATCACTTGACGAAAATGAGCAAAGGGGTTATGATAAGACATTCTATAAAGGCACTATTGTTGCAGAAGAAAGGTGGAACATATGAATTTACAGGGCAGGGATTTTCTGAAATTACTGGATTTCTCCACAGAGGAGATAGAATATCTCGTGGATCTGTCTGCTGAGCTCAAAAGACAGAAAAAGGAACATATAGATCAGAGCAGAGAGCTCTACGGCAGGAATATCGCTCTGATATTCGAGAAGACTTCCACCAGGACCAGATGTTCTTTTGAGGTGGCAGCAAAGGATCTGGGCATGCATGTGACTTACCTTGATCCGGCGGGTTCCCAGATAGGCAAAAAGGAATCTATCGCAGATACCGCAAGGGTTCTGTCCCGCATGTTTGACGGTATAGAATACAGAGGTTACGGTCAGGAGATCGTGGAGGAGCTTGCCAAATACAGCGATGTTCCTGTTTGGAACGGTCTTACCAATGAATTTCATCCGACCCAGATGATCGCTGACATGCTCACTGTCAAGGAGAAGTTCGGTCATTTCAAGGGCCTTAAGCTCTCCTATATGGGTGATGCGCGTTACAACATGGGAAATTCCCTGATGGTGACTTGTGCGAAGCTTGGCATCGATTTCGTGGCGTGCACCGATCCTTCATATTTTCCGGGGGATGAGCTGGTGGCAGAGTGCAGGAAGATCGCAGCTGAGAACGGCTGCACCATAACCCTGTCCGACGATATCAATGCGGTAAAAGACAGTGACGTTATCTATACCGACGTCTGGGTTTCCATGGGAGAGCCGGCGGAGGTTTGGGCTGAGCGCATAAAGCTGCTCTCACCGTATCAGGTCAACAGAAAGCTTATGGACATTGCGGGAGAGAAAGCAATCTTTATGCACTGCCTTCCTGCTTTCCATGATCTCAAGACCACAATCGGACGTGATGTTTATGAAAAATTCGGTCTGTCCGAGCTTGAGGTTACGGACGAAGTCTTTGAGAGCCCGCAGTCAGTAGTGTTCGATGAGGCTGAGAACAGGATGCACTCTATAAAGGCAGTTATGTATGCCACCATGCCGAGGTAATACAGGAAATCCCGGAGGATTCTTCCGACAGGAACCGTATACATGATACAGATAGACCACAGTGGCACACAACACCGGAGCAGTAATATATGAAAAATAAGATTTTGGCGAGGCTGTCCGATGCTGATGATTTCGTTTCCGGTCAAGAGCTTTGCAATGA
Organism: Lachnospiraceae bacterium; assembly: GCA_017540915.1. Next base: position 2,386 of record JAFYAD010000264.1, on the reverse strand, counting down.
ATTCGGGGTTTCCCGCACGGCAGTCTGGAAAGCGGTCAACAGACTTAAAAAAGAAGGATATAACATAGAGTCGGTGACAAACAGGGGCTACCGCCTGAGGCCAGGCAGCGACATCATGTCTGAATCCGAGATACGCAGGTTTTTGAAAACAGACACGATAGGCAATAATGTCATCGTGTATGACGAGTGCGATTCCACCAACAACCGTGTCGCTCAGGCTTCATTTGAGGGAGCGCAGGAGGGGCTCGTGATAGTGGCTTACTGTCAGACCCTCGGCAGAGGGCGCAGGGGCCGCAGCTGGCAGAGTCCCGGCGGAGTATCCGTGTATATGTCTGTTTTACTGAAACCCGCATTTGCGCCGGAATATGCACCCCAGGTAACCCTGGTGGCTGCCCTGGCGGTGTCTTCTGCCATAGATGAGCTGGTGGACCGGAGAGCGACCGAAGTTTCTCCGGAGACAGGGGTGACCGAAACAGTTGAAAATCTCACAAAGACAAATCTGACCGAATCGGTTAAAAGTCCCACAGAGACAGGGCTGACCGAAACAGGAGAAAGCCTTGCTTGCACAAAGGCAGCAGGTGAGAGCGGAAATCCCTCAGCGATCAGAACACGCATCAAGTGGCCCAACGACATCGTGATGAATGGCAGGAAGGTCTGCGGGATCCTGACAGAACTTGATTGTCAGATGGATTACATCAACAACCTTGTGGTGGGCATAGGTATAAACGTTTTTGAGGAAAGTTTTCCGGATGATATTGCGGATAAAGCGGGCAGTATTTTTTCCGTCACGGGACTGAAGATCAGCAGGAATCAGCTGGTGGTTGCTGTCTGCTCCTACTTTGAAAAATATTACAATATTTTTTTGCAGACCTGCGATCTGACAAATTTAGTGGATATATATAATGAAAAGCTTATCAATAAAGACCGGGAGGTCCGGGTACTGGATCCGAAGGGCGAGTTTGAGGGCGTAGCAAAGGGCATTACGGACGAGGGGCGCCTGATAGTGGAGACCGGAGAAGGAGCGCGATACGTATCCTCCGGAGAAGTCTCCGTTCGCGGATTGTATGGATATGTGTAACTGTTCAGAACCAAGGCAATTTGGTCTGATATACCCAGACTAAAGCTGGCTTTGGGCTGGGTGTATCTGACCAAATTTCTTTGGTGAGAACCAAACAGCGAGAAAATCTTTGATTTTCGAGCTTGGTTCTGAACAGTTAAATTTGATAAGGGATAGAATACATGGAAGACGAGACAGTGCTCTGCGGAGCAAGCTATTACAATAAAAAGTTTTATCTGAACGAGGCGTTTGACAAACTGCCCACACAGGTAAAGGACGAGCTCAAGATCATGTGCGTCCTGTATACCGAGGAAGTGGGCGGTGTGTTCACGCTCTTTTTTGATGATGAGGGAAATCTGGAACTGCGCACTACCTGTGAGGAAGGCGATCTGCTGTATGATGAGATAGGCGCAGCGCTTAAAATAGGGAAAATGCGAGCCGAAAAAGCGGAGCTTTTCGAATCGCTGGAATTGTTTTACAGGGTGTTCATCCTGGGGATTAAAGAATGATAAGCGGGGTAAACGTATGCTGTTAGCATTGGATGTGGGAAACACAAACATTACTATCGGAGTGTTTGACAAAGACAAGCTCTCCGGTAATTTTCGTATCAATACCAAGATAAGCCGAACTTCGGATGAATACGGAACAGTGTTAAAGGGTATTTTGCGGGAAAATGGGCTGGTTCCCGAAAAGATTAATAACACCATCATTTCTTCGGTGGTGCCTGCAGTGATGCATTCCCTGACCAGCGGAGTTATCAAATATTTTCACACCCAGCCACTCATAGTGGAGCCCGGCGTGAAGACGGGCATTAAGATCGCCATATCGAACCCGACTCAGGTGGGAGCGGACCGTATAGTGGATGCGGTGGGCGCGTACGAGCTGTACGGCGGACCATGTATAGTGATTGACTACGGCACTGCCACCACTTATGATCTGGTGGACGGCGAGGGAACCTTCCTGGCGGGTGTAACCGCTCCCGGCATCAGGATCTCCGCAAAAGCATTGTGGCAGGATGCCGCAAAGCTCCCGGAGATCGAGATCAAAAAGCCGGACAGCATTTTAGCGAAGGACACCATCTCTTCCATGCAGTCAGGTCTGGTATACGGCCAGATAGGTCAGGCGGAATACATCGTGAACCGCATGAAAAAAGAATCCGGCTTCGATGATGTCAAAGTCGTAGCCACAGGCGGTCTCGGCGGCATGATCTCGAGGGAGACGGATGTCATCGATGTTTACAATCCCGATCTGACATTGATAGGAATGCGGATCATATTTGATAAGCAGCAAAAAAAGAAGTAACGGGATGTTTTTATGAACCCACTTTAT
>JAFYAD010000263.1 GCA_017540915.1 Lachnospiraceae bacterium | reverse complement strand
CTTTCTCCCTCCAGATGAGAGATGGGCTCCTCGAAAACATACAGAAAAGCATCATCCACATCCAGCCAGTCAAGATAACCCAAAAACGACTGGTATCCCTGATCCGTTCCGTGTCTGAAGCTCAATGTCTCCTTCACGAAATTCTTCATGGAAAAATCAAACGCAAACTGCTGTTTACTGATATCGTTTATGCGCCTGTTCATAAGCCTTGAAAGTCTTCTGTAAAAGCGCACCATTATCCTCTGAACCTCAGCGTAACAGCCTGTTTTTTCGGACACGAGAGCAGCCTGTCTGTCGGTGTTCAGCAAAAACTCGTCCACATCCATAAAATGAACGGCCTCGGTTTTGAACAGATCCTCCAGACTGTCCAGAAGATCCTCGTCCGGTATCCTGTCCTTTAGCGGATCATAGATCTCCCTCATGAGCCTTATGTATCTGTCGCAGGCATCTGCCGCCTTGTCGCGCCCGAAAGAGTTGATATAGTGAAAGAATACAGTCTCAAAGGATGTCTCATAGAAATCCTTTTCGGTATCCTCCGTCACCTCGCTGATGTCCAATATCCTGCCAAAGGATTCACGCAGGATAAAGCGCGACGGCATGGTGATATTGGAGATCTCCTCACAGCGGATCTTTCTCAGAACTGCATCTAAAGACTCCATGCCAAGTTTTACCGGATCCGCGGAAACCGTTGACAGCGGCGGCTCCATGGTGGTAGAGGCATGGATATTGTCATAACCCATGACCAGCACGTCCTTGCCGACCACAAGCCCCTGCTCCTTCAGCACATCATAGGCTGCCATTGCAGTCTCATCATTCACACAGAACACGGCATCCATATCCGGATTATCCCTGAGCAGGGCTCTCATACCGTTTCTGGTATCCTCGTCATAGGACAGATCCCCTCTGCCGGCCATCCTCTCCTCGAATACAACACCATGTTTTTCCAGAGTATCGAGGTAGGCCTGTCTTCTCTCTATGGCGTCGGAATTGCCCGGCTTTCCGTCCAAAAGGCAGATGTGTTTGCGCCCCGCCTTTTTGATGAGATACTCTATGCCCTCGACTACCGCGTTTTTATTGTCGTAGCAGACACAGGTATAGCCCTCATAGTTGGATGCCACGAGCACATTCGGTATATCGTCGAAAATCTTCAGCAGTTTCATGAGATTCTCACTGTTGGTTAAACACCCTATGCAGCCTGCGGCGATTATGAGTCCGTCGAGATTTTCTTTTTTTGCAAACGAAAAAACAGTGGCATACTGGTATTCATATATCAGTTCCGGCTGTCCGCTGACATCCCTGTTTATGTATTTGCCCGGCAGTATGAATATGTTCACTCCAAGCTCGGCAGCATGGCGGATTATGCCCCTGCAAAGCTGGATCGTAAAAAAATCACTGATGCCGCTCACCAGCAGACCTATGTTTAACCTCGTATTTTTCATAAACAAGCTCCTGTAAATGTTGTGATCGCCCCTTTAAATATTTTCACACCGGGCTTCACCGGAAACACACCCTTTTTCCGTAAAAAGTTGCACCATCCTGTAATCTTATGCGCCTTCATTTCCGGTCAGAAGAACTCTTTCTTCCCTGTGCATTACAGCTTTTATATAATCCGCGGAATCTGCAAGCTTTCGTGAAAATGCCATGCCTCCGCACAACACCTCGGTACTGTGCACGTCGGAACCGGCGGTGCACGGGAAATCATGCTCTTTTGCGTAAGCCTGTGCCTTCACGTCAAATTCAGGATCATTGTGTGACTTGCTGTATACGCTACTGTGGGTTGCATTCACCGTCTCCACCGCATCAATATACTCCGGGAAAAGTCTGATCTCGGGGATATATGGCTCCTCCCTGAAGGGATGACAGTGTACCACCATGCCTCCAGCCTCGTGAACCATCTCAAACTGCTCCGGGATAGTGGCATCCACGATCTCGGGGTGAGCGTAAAGCCATTCCGGAGACAGACCATTGATCAGAAATTCCGTGCCCTGATAATTCGCCTCCCAGCCAAAGAATACCTGTAGACCTATGCGGTTCCCCTCTTCCCTGGCATGCTCATATCCGAGGCAAAACTGCTCCACCCAGTCTCTCCAGGGCAGCTTTCTGTCTATGCGCGTGTTTCCGTAAAAAAAATGGTCTGTCACTATAATGCCGGTGTATCCGGCTTCTTTATGTGCGCGTGCCATCTCCGCACCCGTACTCCTGGCACAGGCACTGGCCTCGCTTGTATGAAGGTGCGTCTCGTACGCATATTCAAATCCCTGCGGTAGTTTTAGTTTTCTCATTTTTACCTCTGAAAAATCACTATAAAAAAGACTGGATCAGTCTGCACATCACATGCGACAAAACTGATCCGGTCCGGCACTGATCATAAACATGAATAAAGCAAAATCAATCCATCTTCTGGGTAGTATATACCGCCGATTTCTCACCTTTCGTGGTGTATCCGTGCTTAGAGCGATAAGGCACAACATAGAGTTTATAGCTGAATCCTACGCCTGCATACAGATACGCTTCATTGACACTTGTGGTTTCCAAAAGCTTGTAATCCTCTGCTCCGACCTTGCCGTAAACATAGTACCCTGTTGCATCCTTCGCTTTATCCCATTTGAGAGTAAATATTCTGACAGGGTAACCGTCCGCTGTAGTCTTATCTCCCTTAGTGATACCCGTAATCTTGGTGCTGCCCGGTTTTTTAGGATTGGTCCACACCGAACGCACTTCGGTGGGTTCGCCTTCTATCAGTTTTCCACTGACCTTGATATAAGCTGTAACCTTAAATCTGTATTCCGTCTCGGTCTTAAGATTTGTAACTGTAGCTTTGGTCTTTTTGGTAGTCTTGATCTTCTTGAATTTCTTGGTGTTCTTGTTGAATTGATATACTATATAACCGTCAGCCTCATCCACCTCATCCCAGGAAAGGTTTATCTTCGTGCGTTTTGCATTGGTATCGGCCTGGAAGAGCAGCGGTGTCTTATCAAACTTGGCGCCTTTATTGGATAGAGCAATTGTATATTTACCGGTTCTGTTCGGCCATGTGGCTTTGATCTCAACATAATAGGTTCCCGCTGCAAGCTTTTCGCTGATGCCGCCCTCTGCCTCGGGTCCCATTCCCACATCCCGCGCAAGCTGGGTATATCCGTCAGAACCGATGACCGTATAGCTGAGGCCGTCATAGTGCGGTGTTACGGTAAGGTTTACCCACTGCTCTTTATCAAGGGTGAATTTATAGCAATCCACATCATAAGATTCCCTGGATCCGCTGGTATCCAAGGCCAGCTCATTCTCACCCACTATGGAGTCACCCATAGTGATCTCAGTAGCAGTCTCCATGGTCTCGTCATTGTCATCAAACGCCCTGGCCACAGTAGATGTTCCCGTAACGGCAATCGCGCATACCAAAAAAAATGCCAAGATCTTATTTTTCATCTTTTGCCCTCCCTTTATAATATGTACCGGCAAACCATTAAAGATCATGACTTCGTCATGATGGTTCCACCTCATTATATCCCTTCTTCTTCGGCTTGTTTTCAGCAACAAACCTGTGTTTCAGTATAACATAGCCCGGTGATTTATACAACCACAGTTTTTTGATATTATTGAAATACGATTCAAAGTATGTTATAAATATTCAGTGTAGGATTCAACCTTACATTCTGTAAATGTATACTTGTTGTGTTACTATTCACAGCCACTTTACATACATTCTACAGGCTCGCCCTGACATCGGCAATCTGCTCAGCAAGCTGGCAGAATTGCCTTGTCGGGCTCTACTGCCGCTATCGCGGCTGCCTGTATCATGTATGTAAAGTGACTG
>JAFYAD010000262.1 GCA_017540915.1 Lachnospiraceae bacterium | reverse complement strand
CCCATCGCAGGGTAGCCAAGTCGGGAAGGAATAAACGCTGAAGGCATCTAAGCGTGAAGTCCCCCCCAAGATGAGATATCCCTTCCTTAAAGGAAATAAGACCCCTGAGAGAGTATCAGGTAGATAGGACAGGAGTGTAAGCACAGTAATGTGTTAAGCGGACTGCCACTAATCGGTCGAAGGCGTGTTTATGATGAAAAGCTGTTGTCGTGAGTATCTGTGTGAAATTTTGAGGGTATGAGTTTTTTTTCAATGTAGGGGATTGGTCAAATGGTATGATAGGGGTCTCCAAAACCTTTGGCGGGAGTTCGATTCTCTCATCCCCTGTTTAAGCCGAAATCTTGAGAATTCAGGATTTCGGTTTTTTATATTTGAAGGAAATACATTTTGATTTAATTGCGAAAATATGCTATTATTTTAATGTTTTAGTTTTTTTCGAAAAGAGAGAACAGTTCTTTTTATATTATGTTGTGCTTGCAGGAGGATAGCGATGCCCGTATGTGATTTTAATAAAGTAAATGAGACAAAGGCACCGGCAGTGTGTACGTTTACAACATATAGATCGGACCGGAATGAGGCTTCGGATGATTATCCGATCCTGCTCATAGATAACAGGGAAAAGCAGCACAAACATCATTCTACAGGCATTTTTACCAATCCGGTCAAACGCACGACCTTCGAATTTGAAGGTGATGATGGAGTTTTTTCGGCGGATATCATAAAGGTTGACGCAAGGTTTACCAGCCTGTTGAAGTGGCTTGGGGAAAACCACGTGAAGGTAAAATTATCCGGACATAACACTGATGAGGGTTATGCGGTATACAGGATCCGTGAGATGGGAGTTGGAGGTGGTTCCAAGCTCTCCGCGGATGATGGTTTTTTGCAGTACATGATAGAGCGTCTCTTTGCCAGTGATGCTCCCGATGAGTCCGAGATCGATGAGGATGCGGAGGAGACGGGTGACGATATGAAGCTCACCAGCATCCAGAGCATTACCGATTTCATAACCTGTGCCGGCAGGACCTTGCCTGACAATATCAGGCTGTGGGCCAGGAGAAATCTGGCGGTGGCAAGGGCTGCGGAGGTTACGTCTGAGGAGAGGCGTCACGCCCAGAGAGCTCTTTCCATCATGATGAACATTCAATGGAAAAATGATTATTTTGATTCTATAGATCCGGTGAGAGCCCGGGAGATCCTGGATGAGGAGCTGTACGGCATGGAGCGTGTCAAACAGCGCATCATCGAGACCATCATACAGATCAATAGAACACATATGCTGCCTGCTTACGGAATCCTGCTGATAGGTCCGGCAGGTACGGGCAAATCCCAGATAGCATACGCTGTAGCCCGGATCCTGAAGCTTCCATGGACTACACTGGATATGAGCTCCATAAATGACCCGGAGCAGCTTACGGGAAGCTCGAGGATATACTCAAATGCAAAGCCCGGCATCATAATGGAGGCATTCCAGATGGCCGGGGCATCCAACCTTGTGTTTATCATCAATGAGCTGGATAAGGCCAATTCCGGAAAAGGAAACGGAAATCCCGCGGATGTTCTTCTTACCTTGTTGGATAATCTTGGATTTACGGACAATTACATGGAGTGCATGATACCTACATCAGGTGTTTATCCCATAGCTACCGCCAATGACAAGTCGCAGATATCTGCACCTTTAATGTCCCGCTTTGCGGTGATTGAAATTCCGGATTACACTCCCGATGAAAAGAAGATCATATTCAAAAACTTCGTCATGCCGAAGATCTTAAAACGCATGGAACTGAAACCGGATGAGTGCGAGGTTGGCGAGGATGCGCTGGATGCCATCATAGATATATGTACGGGAACATCCGGAGTGCGAGATATCGAGCAGGCTGCGGAGCATGTGGCTGCGCATGCGCTGTATCGCATTGAAGCCTGCGGCGAGGAAAAGGTGGTATATACTGCCGATATGATAAGAAAACTTTTGGAGTGAGAATATGTCAGAAAATGCAAAATATGTACAAAAGCTCGATGCGGTGCGCGGAGAGATAAATAAGGTCATAAAGGGTAAGAGCGAGGTCGTTTCGGATGTTCTGGCTGCCGTGGTGGCAGGAGGACATGTACTGATGGAGGATATACCCGGAGTCGGAAAGACAACCCTTGCTACCACCATGGGAAAGGCTCTTTCATTAAAATACCGACGTGTGCAGTTCACTCCCGATGTTTTGCCCAGTGATATATTGGGATTCTCCATGTATAACAGCAATACCGGTGAGTTTGAATACAGGGAGGGTTCGGTGTTTGCCAATCTTTTTCTGGCTGACGAGTTGAACCGTACATCTCCCAAGACCCAGTCCGCTCTGCTGGAAGTCATGGAAGAGGGCACTGCAACGGTGGATGGTGTCACAAGACCGCTGCCAAAGCCCTTTGTGGTGATAGCGACGGAAAATCCCATGGGATCTTCCGGAACACAGATGTTGCCTGAGTCACAGCTTGACCGTTTTATGATCTGCGTTTCCATGGGTTATCCTTCACATGAGGCTGCCGCTGACATCCTGAAGGAAGAGACGGTACGCAAGACCGTTGATATAAATGCTGTTATGACAGCTGAGGAGCTTATCGAGGTTAGATCTGCGGCCGAGAAGGTGTTCGTGCATGACAGCCTTTATGATTATATGGTGACGCTGGTGGAGGAGACCAGGAAAAATGTGATGTTTGACGCAGGAGCAAGCCCGAGGGCTTCAATTGCACTGCTTCGTATATCCCGTGCTCTGGCGGTTATGGATGGCAGGGATTTCGTGACGGCAATGGATGTTCAAAAGGAGCTTGTGAATGTGTTGAGCCACAGGGTAAAGCTTAGCGGACGTGCAAAGGCAGAGGGATTTGATGCAGCCAGGGCTGTGAGAGAACTCTTGCAGAGCGTACCTGCTCCCCGTATGTGATCAACATAAGATAATTGCAGATCTTGAAGGAATCCGGTGTTAAAAATGCATGAGTCAGGAAAGGACAACAGAAAATACAGTGTGGGGACATATCCGCTTGCAATAGTGGGATATGTCCTTTTTATGCTTTTTGTTTTCTTCCTGTATGTTTTCTTTCAGAGCCGTATGATCCTGATATTCATGTGTATTCTGACTCTGATGCCCTTCATATCCGTATGCAGCGCCCTTTTTGCAAGATCTTTCGTGGATCTGAGGATAACGGGTAATTCCGGCAATACCGAAGTCGGAGCCAAGAACCTGTGGAGGATCGAACTTCGAAACAGGAGTATCTTCACGTCACTGAACTGTGAAGTAAAGGGCAGTATAGAGAATACATTTATGGGACTTAAGATGCCGTTAGTGGTGGATATGCCTATGTCTGCGATGGGTACCGAGCATTTTGACATGGACATGGAGAGTGAGTACTGCGGCAGACTCAGGGTTTCCATAGAGAGTTTTACTTACAGGGATCTCTGCGGGTTTATCTCCGTGACAGTACAGGTTAACAGTGACAGTACGGCATTTGTGATGCCTTTGTACACAGTTACAGACAGGGATGATATGGACACATTTCGCACAGGGGTGACCGAGTCCGTAAATTCGGTAGGTAAGGGAAATGATTTCTCGGAAGTTACTGATATGAGGGAATATATACCCGGTGACAGGTTAAAGGATATTCACTGGAAGCTCTCTGCCAAAAAACAAAAGCTTATGGTGAAAGAATACACAGCAGTGTCCCAGTCGGAGGCAGTGATCTTCTGCGATCTGGGTGCCAACGCGCTGGCAAATAACGATATTATGGGTTATGCATACGGGCTTTCCCTGGCATTTATCAGGGAACTGGTACCTGTGCGTATTTTAATCAAGACAGGAAGGGACATGGAGTTTGAGGAGGTTACGAGCGCTACCGTGCCACAGCTGGAGACAGCTTTTAAGGAGCTTATGACTTCCAGTATAGAAGGCGTGACAGGCGGTAATCTGAACCTTTTGTTCAAGGTCAGACCGGAGCTTAGATCGGTGGTCCTGGTTCATGAGAACGGCAGGGAGATCGAAGGGGAGGTGACTGAACGTGCTTAAGTTGCTTTTCCAAAGAAAGAAAAAAAACACGGTTAACACCGGTATAAAGATCAATGAAAACTCTGAGCGCAATCAGTCAGAAAACAGGGCTTTTACGCTGTTTGCCAAGGCTCTCATAGTGTTTTTCGTGGTGGGAGGAGCTTTCGGGGCATTCCTGTCGGCGGTGTCGGTAAACTGCAATCTCTTTCTGATAGAGCTGGTGCTTTTGGCGGTATCTTTGTTTACGGCTTTTTTGTATTATAACGCCATATCCGAGAATGTGGGCTATATTTTCCTGTTGTTTGTGATGGCTGCCTGCGGTTCGTCTTTTATGCAGTACATTAACAGCGGTTTTTACACTATTCTGAATAAACTGAATGAAAAGACTGCAGTTTATTTTGATTCAAACGCAGTCAGGGTGTATACAGTCATGAACGGGGATAACCCTGCATATGTGACCATGGCCATGATATATATAGGAGCCGTGTGCTGTATACTGACCAATATTTTCATATCCAGAAGAATGAGGATATGGCCCTGTGTCGCAGCAGTGATCTTTGCGATGTTCATGCCTTTGTATATCGGGCTGGAGCCTTCCGGTATTTTCGTGGTGATGTTACTGACCGGCTTCCTGCTGGCGGTCATGATAAAGAAGGGCGGTCACTACAGGCTTCACAGACAGGATAATAAATACGAATACAAAAAAGAGCGGTATACCTATATTTATTCTGCTAAGACATTGTTTGAAACATGGGCGCTGGTGCTGGTTCCCGCCATTGTGGTGACAGCGCTGATAGCAGCCATATTTCCGGGAAATTCCATCCATAAAGGGACAAAGGACAGTGAGATAAAGACTTCGAGCAATGACGTGGTACAAAACTTAGCTATCTACGGTCTGGCCGGGCTTTTCAAATACTATGAGAACAGCGGCAGTCTCTCCAGCGGACGGCTTGGGGGCATCAGTTCCGTAAGGCTTGACTATGAGACGGATCTGACACTGACATACACACCTTTGTCTGAGAACAGGATCTACCTCAGACATTTTACCGGTGGACCCTATGAGCCGTTTTTTAACAGATGGACGGTTGATAAGTTTTTGAGTAATGAGACAGCACTATCTGTGAAAGGTTTTGTAGAGAGCGGGGACGAGTATTCGGGAACCGGTAAGATGTCGGTCAGGAATGTGGCTGCCGAAGGTGGCGGGTATCTTCCCTATTTCTGCCCGGATGATCCTATGTATCAGCTGGCAGGCAGCACCACGGAATATACTTATTATACTTCTTTTGCCGCACCTACTAAGATTGCCGAATCCCGTTATGCTCTGAGAGAAAAGAACGATCTGACTGAGGAAGAGAAAGCAGTCTGCCTTCTTGTGCCGGAGGATAACACGGCAGCTCTTGATGCCATCATAAAAGATGCGGGGCTGGATCCGGCTTTAAGTCCGCCACAGAACGCAATGCTGTTGGCATCATATTACCAGGCGAACATTCCATATACATACAGACCGGGATATACCCCCCGCAATAAGGATTTTGTCAATTACTTCCTGATGGAGAACAGGAGGGGGTACTGTTCCCACTTTGCTAGTGCCGCAACGCTTGTTTTCAGGAGACTTGGCATTCCGGCAAGGTATGTGGAAGGCTATGTTGTGGATGCCACGGATGTGGTGGAGGAAGGTAAGATCAGGGAGGATCTTAACACTGATGATTACTACAGCGGATACAAGATGCTGGCGGACACCGCTGTGGTAGAGGTCAATGTTTCGGACTCCGGAGCCCATGCCTGGGTTGAGATGTGGATTGAGGGCATAGGGTGGCAGATCGTGGATATCACTCCGGCGTCGGCGGAACAGCCTGATGCGAACATGTGGAGAATGTTCTTAAACTTCTTTAACGGCACAGGAGCCCAGAGCACCATAGCAGAAGCAGACGATACAGCTACGGAAGCAGCAGAGCCGGGAATTGCAAGCAGGGCATTTGTATTAATGTTTGAGATCATCCTGGTGG
>JAFYAD010000261.1 GCA_017540915.1 Lachnospiraceae bacterium | reverse complement strand
GCTACAAACCGGCAACGTCGGTGCATCTGGGACAGTTAAAGAAGGCGTATAAGCTTCTGCATTCCGCAAAATGTCCCGTGATACTGGCGGGTGGCGGTATACATATCTCACATGCGGAGACCACTTTTAAGGAGTTTGTGGAGAAGACCGGAATACCGGTTATCACCACGGTCATGGGCAAGGGCGTTATCCCATCAGACCATCCCCTGTATTTTGGCAATTGCGGACTTCACGGTGAGTTTTCAGCCAACACTGCGATCTCAAACTGTGATGTGCTCTTTTCCATAGGAACACGTTTCAATGACCGTATCACAGGCAATATCAAGGGCTTCGCTCCCAATGCAAAGATCGTGCATATTGATATAGACACCTCATCCATATCCAGAAATGTACGTGTGGATGTGCCGGTTGTGTCAGATGCGGGACTCGCATTGCATACCATGTGTTCCTATGCGTCAAAGTCCGAGATAGACGAATGGGTGGAACAGCTTAGGAAAAACAGGGCTGAGCATCCACTGGATATCAAGGCGGACGGAGTTTCGCCAAAGCGCATTATGGAAGCAGTCAATAAAAGCTTTGATGACTGCATCATCACTACGGATGTGGGTCAGCATCAGATGTGGGCGTGCCAGTATCTGGATTATGGCGGCAAAAAACAGCTCATCACCAGCGGTGGCTTGGGCACCATGGGCTTTGGATTTCCGGCTGCCGTGGGCGCCAAGATCGGTAATCCTGATAAGACGGTCATCTGTATAACCGGAGACGGCGGTTTTCAGATGAATATGCAGGAGATGGCGACGGCAGTCTGCGAAGATATTAATGTGATAGTCCTGCTGATCAATAATCATTACCTGGGCATGGTGCATCAGATGCAGCAGTTGTTTTACGGCAAGAGATATTCCGCAACCTGTCTGGAGAATACGAAAAATATCAGCGCTCCCACATATGTCCCCGATTTTGTGAAGTGGGCCGAGAGCTACGGCGCCTGCGGTATCCGTGTTGAGAGGGATGAGGATATCATATTTGCCATAGAGAGTGCAAAGCGCAACACCGGTGGATGTACAGTGATCGAATTTATGACTGGAGCTGATAATCTGGTGCTTCCTATGATAAAACCGGGGCAGAATATGACGGATATGTTGCTGTAATGTCATTTTCGAGGACCTATATTTAGCTTGTAGAATACTAAAGTACGAGGCATGATAAGATGAAGAACAGTGTATCATCGGAATACGAAAACTTTTTAAGAGAAAACCGGGTCAAGGTAAACAAATATCTGAACACGGTGCTTTGGACCTTTGTGGCAACAGGCCCGGCCATTGCCCTGGGAGTGAAGGGCGGTATCTTTGAGGGCATAACCTACACCACATGTTTTTGCATATCTGCGGTGGTCATATTGCTGTCCGCAATACATTTCCTCCTGTTAAAGAAGATACCTAATTCAGTCTTTACCTGTGTATTTGCGCTGACTGCCCTGGATTTTCTGATCGTGTATATGTCATACGCCCACGTGAGTATATATCTGACATGGTTTCTGGTACCCATGCTAAGTCTCTTGTTCTGTGACCGTGCGATATATATATACGCTGCGATACTCAACTATGTCATGATGTTTACGGTCACGCTGCTGGGTTCTGATTATGACGCTGCACTCAGGGTGGACAAGGCGGACCTGAAAGCGTATTTTGCGGATACAATGGGAGGTTTCACCATTGAGACAGTCATAATGTTCGTATCCGGATACATCATCTGGAAACTTACATCAGATTACTTTAAGATGATGTTTTCACAAAAGAAGGTCATTGAAGAGCAGAAGGAGAGCATGAAGGAAAAGATGGAGATCCTAAGCTCCATGGCTGAGATCTACAACAATGTCAATCTCATTGACTTTGTCAACAATACCGAGATGTCGATCAGAGATGTGGAGCACGTAAAGCACGGCATAGATATGAATTCACAGACCCACACCCTCATGAACCAGCAGATCAAAAATCATGTCATGCCTGACCAGCTTGAGGCCTTCATGAATTTCACCAACATTAAGACTGTGCGGGCAAGACTCTCTCATAAGAAGCTTATCAGTGCGGATTTCATAGATGTTGTTTCGGGATGGTTCCGCGCTCAGTATATAACGGTTGATTCCACATTGGACGGGATACCAAATATGGTCATCTATACCACCAGAAATGTGGATGAGGAGAAACGCAGGGAGGAGCATCTTGTCAGGATCTCCATGACGGATGAGATGACAAGGCTGTTCAACAGAAGATGCTATGACGAGGATCTGAAGGAATTCAGAAACGGTGGAATGGAGGATGATTTTGTTCTGTTCTCCATAGATGTGAACGGATTAAAGACAGTAAACGATACCAAGGGCCATGCCGCAGGAGATGAGCTCATCAAGGGAGCTGCGGATTGTCTGGCATTGTCTGTAGGCCACAAAGGCAAGGTATACAGAACCGGTGGTGACGAGTTTATGGCGGTCGTGCATACCGAGAATCCGGAGGCGATCCGCAGAGCTATATGGGAAAAGGCCGGCGAATGGCACGGTATATATTCGGATGAGGTCAGCATGTCAGTGGGCTACGCTTCCCATGAGGAGCATGCCGATGCGTCAATAGATGATCTTGAGCATATTGCAGATGAAGACATGTATGCCGAAAAGAAAAAGTATTATGAGACAAAGGGCATTGATAGAAGACGATAGAGTGATTTAAGCAAAAGACAGAATGAATCATAGATAGTTTGACTCTCAAATCATAATATTTATATTTGGAGGATAGTTGATGAAACCCCTGAAAGAAAGAATCGCCTGGAAGATCCTGCTGGGGCTTATTGCATTTATAGCAGTGGGAACGGTGGTGATCTATATTATATGTCAGGCGAGCGAGAGACATACGATCTCAGTCAGACAAAAAGAGTATCAGCAGGCGAAGGAAGCCGGATATGACGAGGAATTGTTTATCTGTTCCAGGGAGGAGACGGTGACTCTGGATGGGGTGGAGTATATAAGATATAATGTTTTTCACAACAGTTTCCTCGACAGCTCCAGGGAGGATGTACTGATCAGGACGGATGCGGTTTACAAAGACGATACAAGTGGTAAATTGCAGGACCTTGTCATCTATGGGAAGACAACCGGGTTTGCCGACGATATCAAAAGCGAAGTGAAATACTATCCGGGACAGTACAGGGTGATCGAGCCGTACAGGATCGCGATCTACAAAAAGGCAGTTGACATGTGGGCCGTTGTAGGGCTTGCAGTATTGGCTGGCATGGTTGATATAGCTCTGGCGTTGATACTGGCGGTGTATTTTATAGTATATTTTGTAAAAAAAAGAAAAGCAAAAAATCATTAATGAGGCTTTTCTATAAAGATGGCTGTAAAAAGCGACATATAAGATCAATACGGAGAATAGACGATGAAGAAGAGATGGATAGCTTTATATGTGGAGAATCAGGTTGGCGTTCTGGCGAAGGTTTCGGGACTTTTCGCAGGGAAGAGCTACAATCTGCAGAGCCTTACGGTGGGTACAACAGAGGATGAGACCGTGAGCCGAATGACGATCTGTGCCATGTGTGACGATCCTACTTTTGAGCAGATCAAAAAGCAGCTGAACACCATGGTGGAGGTCATCAAGGTCATAGATCTGACCAATGTGCCCATACACATGAAGGAAATTCTCTTTGTCAAGGTCAAGGATATGGACAATGACGGCGTCTATGAACTTTTTAAGATCGCGGAAGTATTCAAAGTTGATATCTGTGATATCGGAGTGGGGTCGGCTCTGCTGGAGTGCAAGCTGACGGAACACCGCAATAATGAGCTTATAACCCTTCTGAAAAGCCGCTACAAAAACATAGAGGTTGTAAGAGGCGGCGCTGTAGCCATTGAATCTATCAGTACATCCTGCCGGTGATATTTTGTATTGCATATTTTGTAAAAAAAATGCTATAATGTGTCGGTTGCGAATTTCACTGTGGAGGGCAGGGTGGTCTTCCGCAGTTAGTTTGCGAAAAAGGAAGGATGTTACTTTTGCAGGGTAACGAGAGGATTCATACAAAAAGAGGTAGAAAAATGCCAAAGAGAACAGACATCAACAAGGTACTTATCATCGGTTCGGGTCCCATAGTCATCGGTCAGGCCTGCGAGTTTGACTACTCGGGAACCCAGGCCTGCAAAGCTTTAAAGAAGCTGGGCTATGAGATCGTTCTTGTCAACTCAAACCCCGCAACGATCATGACAGATCCCGAGACGGCGGATGTTACATACATCGAGCCGCT
>JAFYAD010000260.1 GCA_017540915.1 Lachnospiraceae bacterium | reverse complement strand
GGGCAAGGATGACCAGGAAGGTACCGCTTTTACGATTTGCTTTTTCCATCATCTGTCCTCCTTTTCAGGGTAGATCCTGTCTGCCACAAGGTAAACCTCAAGGGGAAGGACAACTCCGGTTTTTTCTATGGTCTCACGGTTAAAGACGATCCCGGGTGAAAAATCAAAGACCTGATCCATTTTGCTGATAGACTCACCGCTTGCGTATTTTTCGAGACAGTGGGCCACAAATTCACCGTCCTGGGATGCATCAGCCAGGGATATGTGCATGAGTGCTCCATTTTCCACCTGATCTTCGCTGCTTTCGGCGATGGTAATGACGCCTGCCTCGTGGAGGTCGGCCAAAAGAGTGGGAAGCATCTCGGAATCTATGGTGGCTGTGGTGATATAGAGGGCGTCTATTTCATCCTGAAGATCGTCGTAAGCTTTCTTAAGTTCGGTGTAATATCTGTCGTCATCCTCAGGACCCGCAGACTCATTGACATGGCGGGTGTGGATCACAAAGCCGTGCTCTGCTGCGGCCGCCTCGAGCTGTCCTATGCCGGAATAGCTGTATGCGGCAGCGCTGTCCTCGTAGACTACTCCGATATTCTTGAATTCAAAAAGCTCGTAGGCACCCTCTATCTGACGGGTGATACGTCTTGTATCAACCTCCGCAAAGCTGTGATCGTTAAAGCGCTCATTGGGCCCGGGCACTATTCCGGATGAAATGGGATCCGTGGCGCCGAAGACCATGTAGTCAAAGGAAAAGGTATCGGCCCTGTCCGTCAGGACTTTGCCCGCTGCGGTTCCCAGGGTTATCATAAGCGAAAGTGACGAGTTCCCCGTCATGGCATCTATGTCTGCCTCGGACATTTCCGTCAGGTTATAAAAATCGTTTTTGGAAAATATATAGGTGGTGGGATCACCGGTGGAACGGGTATTGCAAAGGGCATCCCAGACCTCCTGTGTAGACTTGTATTCGGCGTTGATGTCAAAACCTGAGATAAGGCCCATTTCCTCAAGCTCTGCCGCGGTGGCAAAAAGCTCGTCCTGAAAATAGAAATATTCCTCGGAGATGAAACAGCCTATGGAGATGGCTTCCCTGGGGATCAGGATCTTTCCTATGGGAGAATCTTCATCTTCTTTTGAGCCGGGAATAAGTGCGCACGCACAGAGAGAAAGGCACATTGCGAGAGTCAGAAGTAAAGCGATCGCGCGTTTTTTCAACTGTTTCAGGTTAATGCACGTGGTGTTTTTCATTATCTGCTCTCCAAAATCACATACCTTTTTCAATGATATCATTTTGTTTAGTTTTTTACAAGAAACAGAAATAATGATATAATGTAGTTTATGTTTGAGAGAGTAAAAAATATTATACTCTACGGAGACTGCAACAAGGAGAGCTTTGACACCGTAAAAACCCGCATAGAGGAGTACAATCAGGGCATCTCTCTGGCTTTTGCGTCCATCGCCACCTTCCTGATAACCGTAATGCTGGTTCTGTCCTATATACAGGAGGGCTTCTCCGAATCCAAGCCGGTGTACATTTTCGGCATAATCTTTTCGGTGTTCCAGATACTCTTATCACTTCTTGCCAAAAAATACAGATCCCTTTCCTATCTGTGCGTATATATGGCCGTTTCCATATTCCTGTTATACGGCATAGCCATCGGCACCCTCACCAGGCCCGAGGAACAGACCGTTACCTTCATGGTGCTTCTGATCTTCGTTCCCCTTATCTTTGTGGACATACCCCTGAGAATGGCTCTCAGCATCATATTTTATGTGGTGATATTCATAATCATGGCCTGCAATACAAAAGCCGGATCCACGCTTTCCGTAGACATCACGGATGCAATTATCTTCGGTATTCTCGCCATAATATCCGAGATGGTGGTTTACAGGGCAAAGATCAGAGGCTACGTGCTTGAATACCAGCTGCAGGTCATGAGCGAAACGGACCAGCTTACGGGTCTTAAGAACAGAAACTGCTATGAACTGAAGCTCCCCATGTATAAAGACGGTTACAGCGATTCCATCTGCTGTATCTATATCGATGTCAATGGACTCCATGAGCTCAACAACAGCAAGGGCCACAAGGCCGGTGATGAAATGCTCATCTACATCGCAAACGCAGTCAGGAGCCGATTTGAAAAGAGCGACGTGTATCGCATAGGCGGCGATGAATACGTGGTCTTTGCCCTCGACATTCCCGAGGAAGAGATCATCGGAAAGATAGCCGTCCTTGAAAAACGCATTGCCGCTCAAAGCTATCACGCCGCCATAGGTTATCAATACTTCGAAGGTAAGGATCTTGATGTCAACGACCTCATAGTTAAGGCCGAATCAAAGATGTACAAAAACAAGGACGAGTATTACAACAAGCATGACAGAAGATCCAGATAGAAAAAGGGGATCTGCGATCCCCCCCTTCCGTTCTGTATCATTATTTTTTCTTCCACACTGCCTTTCTGGTTTTCATACTATCATCCTCCTATCTCTACTGTAATGTCACCACTGTTAGCCTTTGCCTTTACGGTCTTGTCGCCGGTTCCGGCCTCTTGATAATGCTTTCCGCCGTCCATGTCGTTTACCAGGATATCTCCCGAGTTGGTGGAAATGTCATAACTGAACTCTTCCATATCTCCCGAAAGATTGATATTTATATCTCCGGAGTGGGTCTCGCAGTTTACATCATTTGCCATGGTATACTGTACATTCACGTCTCCCGATGATGCGGTGCAGCTGATCGAGTCCGCATAGGTTTCGGAAACCTGGATATCACCGGAAAGTGAAGCAAGTTTAACCGTCCTCACGTCCATGGCTGTTCCCGTAACTTCACCGGAGTTTGTGGATACATCAATGCTGCTTCCCTCTATCTCGTTTAAGGCGATATCGCCCGAGCTTAACTTAACCTGGCCGGACACCTTAACGTCACGGATGAAAACATCTCCGGATGCTGCCTTAAGATCAAGAGCGATCTCCCCTGCCGTGGCGGGTACGGTAATGGTATAGCGGTCAAGATTCATGGCGTTGCCGAATGAGAAGAGGCTCATCGTTCCCGAGGGCTGACCGATAGTGAGCTTTCCGCCTTCCTCGGTCATAACGGGGTCCTTTCCCTCGTATGCGGCATACTCAAGCTTGTAGGAATCTCCGCTTTCAATTACCACATCCGCGGAGAAGGTTTCGATCGCAAGCGTATCAAACTCTTTAAGCTCTATGCTCTTGCTCGATATATTTGTAAGTGCCGGTGCCTGAGGGTTGTTTATATCAAGAGCCCAGGCGGTGGTACCGCCGAAGGTCACTCCCAGAAAAGCCGTAAACAATCCGATGGGTATCATACATGCAGCTACTATAAGTATTATCTTAACTGTCTTGTTCATTTTCATTCCTCCTTAATCTG
>JAFYAD010000259.1 GCA_017540915.1 Lachnospiraceae bacterium | reverse complement strand
TAAACCCTATGGACAACAGATATAATCGCCACAACAGGCGCAAGTATAGTCTTAAAGTGCATATAGTTCTTGTTACGAAGTACCAAATACTTAAAGGTTCTATCGCTGACGATGTAAAGCAAAAGATATACGATATCTGCAATTCTAAAGGTTACGGTATTATAGCTATGGAAACTGATAAAGATCATATACATTTTCTTATCAGCTATGATACCACGGACAGAGTTTGTGACATTGTAAAACTAATCAAACAGCAGACTACATACTATCTGTGGCAGAAATATACGAGCTTCCTGTCTAAGCAGTATTGGAAGAAGAGAATTTTTTGGTCTGACGGATACTTTGCTTGTAGCATAGGTGAAGTATCATCAGCTACTATACAGAAATACATCGAAAGCCAAGGTTAATGGCTACAAATTTACAAGGCTCCTCCCACCGCCCAAGGGCAGTGGGTTTCCGCCTACGACAACCGAAAGGATTTTATTTATGAAGAGATCCGTAGGGACTATTGGTTTTATATTGTTACTGGGATGCTTATTAACTGCGGGGTGTTCCCGTGGTGAGGCCTCTTCTCCTGCCGTTGACAGTGCAGGAGGTAATGGTGATGGCAGCGCTGCAGCAGAGGGAGCGGCTGTTGAGGCTGAGCCGGAAGTTGCTGAGTCGGAAGTTGCTGAGTCAGGGGAAGAGGCCGGAACCGGGGAGAGCGAATCTGCGGAGGCTAAGCAGGAAGAGGCCAAACCCGAGGATGCCGGATCCGATGATGCAGTAAAGGTAGATCCCGAAGGGGGCGACTTGGAAAAGGATAAGGCTTTGGGGCAGAATTCCGGTGAAAGGCCTGCGGTAGTGTACAGCTACGATGAAACGGTATTCCTGATAAACGGCAAGAGGTTTGACGCCTCACGGGATTTTGAAGTCGGCTGTAACGCCATCATGGACATGTTTGAGGTTGGCGACTGGGTAGTTGTTGAGGGGCATATCAATCCTCATGTGGGCGGCTACTATTTCTACAATATCTTCACAGAAAAGGTGGAAAAGATGATAACCGGCGCGAATCTCACCTGGAAGGGTGATGATATTACCACCGCGGTTTACAGCTGCTATACCGATCTCTATAACTTTAAGGACAATCTTTTGGGCTCCATGGACAATGAGATCTGCGAGCTTAAGTTTGATCCCAAAGAGGACCTGGTCTATGCAGAGGACTTTGAAGGAAATAAGCAGGTCTTTGAGATCGGCCCCGGAGATCCGGCCATGTACCGGTATGCCGATTACCTCAGAAACAAGAATGAGGATACATGGAACGCCTTCATCAAAGAAGCGCCCGAGGGTGCAGTCGCCTATGTGATGATCAATCCCCCCGTAGAAGTTGAGGAGTTGTTTTCCTATCCCGACCCTCGTGAAACGGAGTATGACGAGAGTGTTCACGTGGTGGCGCTTCAGGATGATACCGAGGTGAGCCTGGACTTGGGCACCTTCGATCTTGACGCCTTTAAGTTTGTTCCCGAGAAAAATATGGAGAGCTGCAGGCTTAAAAGGGGAGAGGGCGTTGGTTACGCCATGGTTGTGCCCGAGGGTATCCCCAATGTCTGCATAAGTGCATCAAATAAGACCGGCGCAGGGCAGTTCCCTGTTTCCGTGCTCTCGGGGCAGTTTGATATCTGCGGAAAGTTTATCACAGCCTCTGGGGAATAGGGATGAGGCCTGCCATTTTCGAAGGTGGGTCTTTTTTGTTCATTAACGATTTGAGACGGGCAATTTTTCATAATATGGTCGCTTGCCAGGAGACCTAAATCCTGTGAAGTCGTGTTATGATCGTTTTATCAGCTGATCAAACCGGATAGAGAGGAGAAAGAATTGTGAGAAAAAATAACACCAATACAGGGAATTTGAAATTTTGGAAAGGTTTTATAAAGTACTGTAAGGACAAAGACTTCTCTTTTACAAAAGAAAAGCCCTCCGATAGCTGTGTTTACCCCATATATGTGGCTGAAAAAGAATTCCATTTTGCTTTTCGACATACCGCTGATGAAGTAACACTGTGTATTGTGATAAACGATGACCAGACTTACGAGAGATTCTTATCAAAAAAGTCGGACTTAAGGAAGAAACTGGGACAGGATGTTATTTGGAAAAAAACAAAAGATGGCAGAGGTGGCGAGATATGTATGTCGGTTGATGCTGACGATAATGAATTGTATTGGGCAATGCTTAATGCGTTTGTTGCACTGCACAATGCTGTTGCCAATATAGGAATATTGTGGGTGGTTTTTCCTAAACCGTTAAAGGACAGTTTTTATTTTGGCAGGGATGAACTTGATCTGATTGCCATAGAGTTTGATGTAATGGTTTGTCTGAATGGATTCGAAAAAACTGTAGAATATTTTAAAACTCATAACAAAGTAACATTACCACTGGAGGTCTCAACTTCATTTGATTATAGTCTTTTCGAACATTCACTTTCTGAAGAAGAGAGAAAAGAGAACGAGAAGACCGAAGAAGAGTTTGAGGCAGAATTGGAACGGATATACCTGGAAGTAAATGAAAAATACAATAGTGGTAATAATAATGAGAACGTGGTCAGAACAAAACAGAGTTTCGGTAAAGGAGGTAGGAAAGCTATGAATGGTACAACAGCAGATATCAGGAAAGAATATTGGAAAAAACTTATCTCAGAGTTTGCTGACTCATGTAGCTTTGCGGATCTGTCCGGACGTACACCAACACAGAAACCCACACTTTCGATAGCCTCCGGTGGGACAAATATAGAGTATAATTTTGGAGTTAACAGATCTTGCGCATATGTGGAATTACTGATCAGCAAGCCGGGTGATGAAGGTGTGAAAGAAAATGAAAGGATCTTTAGAGAGCTTAATTCTCAAAAAGAAGAGATAGAAAAAGAGTTTGGCGGACGGCTTATCTGGGTGGATTCAAGTCCCAAAAGAAGACGTATATATACGAAACTTGATGGTGTGGATGTAGCGGAAACCAAAGACTGGGATAAGATTGCAGAATATCATATGAATATTATGCCCAAATTCTATAATGCGATACAGAAGAGGTTACAGAGAGCTTTCTAAGTAGTAGATTGTGCATATTGCATAATTTCGGCATGACCAATTTGTGTAATTTGTTCAAAAGTGGTCTTGTTATCTCCTCTCACCTGCCTTATAATACACGTGTAAAGCGAAGTTACCATGGTAGCCGGTGTTGAAGAAGGCACCGAGAGGAGGAATTATTATGAAAATATTTAATATCGAGAACACAGAGAAACTTTTTGGGACACTTTCCGAGTGCGAGGGCAGCGAAGAGCTCGTAAACAAGAACGGTGAGCATATCGTTCTTACCGACGGAAAGAACAGCAATCTGAATATACTTTCAGAGACCTATGTAAACGGCACCATCAAGGAGATGGAGCTCAGCTTTGAGAACGAGCATGATGTTCTTAAGGTTCTTGAGTTCCTTACAAGATTCCACAACGCAGCTTGAGCATAGAGCATTCTGACAAAGAAAAAGGAGCGGAGCATTTTCCGCTCCTTTTTAATTTTCTGATTTATCTGTTGATTTATATTATTCTTTATCTGTTGATTCAGGCTAGACATATTTATCGATCCTGACAGCCAGATTCCCCTTTTTGGTCTCGTGGTCCACCTGCCGGAATGCAAATTTACCGAAACCTCTGACGGATAATACGTCATCTTCCTTTACGGAGGCAGCCGGATTTGTACACAGCTTCCCGTTCAGGAATGCCCTGCCGTCGGAAAAACACTCCTTTGCGGCCTGTCTTGAGATGTGATAGACCTTTGATATGATAAGATCCAGCCTTAGGGAGGAGAGGATAAGGTTCATTCCTTCAAAGCGGGGGTTGATGTCCTCCGGGGGATCATCCACTTTCTCAACCATGACGGGGGTATGTTTCACCCTGGACAGCTCCTTTTCTATGTGATCTGCCATTCTTTCCGCAACAAAAATGTAGGCTGCCTTGTCACGGACTATGATATCTCCTATGATATCCCGCTCGATTCCAAGATTCATAAGGCTTCCAAGGAAATCTCTGTGGTTGAGATCGTCCGCAAATTTCGGATGGAGAGGAGTTATCTTAAGAAGAGCTATGGGGAAGGGAATCTCGTAGCCAAGATCTTCCGGATCCCCAAATCTGGCCATCATTCTTTCCGTGCCTTCGCAGCCTCCCGACAAAGTTACCTCATGGGGGGTAAACCTTTGCAGTACATCGGAGACTTCTGCCTGTGACAGGAAATCCGTGAAGTAGAATGTTCCGTTTTTCCGGCTGTTATCCCGTAATTCGTATAATCTTTTTTCCGACAGCATAATTTTAACCTCTGTATCACCTTGTCATATCCGACACTGTCCTTTGTATCATTTCCCAGTCGGAGCATCTGCTAAAGTTCTTTCCGGGCAGTTCGCAGTCCCGGTTCCACGGCCTGTCGTAGACCATTACCTTGAGATCCGGAAGGTGGTCAAAGAATTTGAACGCGGTGGGTGAGTCCTCCACGGCAATATCAAAATGCATCTTATAGTAATCTTCGAGTTCAAGGCTGAAATCACTGTTTTTAATGAAGCTGTCCCTGCCGTATTTATTCAGACAGTATAGCTTAACCCGCTTCAGACCGTGCGCATCAAGCCATTCCCGTGAGGGTTCATAGGCACTGAATGGGCGCCCGGTGATCACTGATACCTCGTGGCCCGCATCGATCCAGCTGTTGACTGTCCGGCACGCACCGGGAGTTTCCGCGTAGGAAAGAAGGACCTCAGGTCTGTGACCTTCCAGCATCATTTCCGCGTACTCCTCATCGGTGAGGAAAAATGAACTCTGCAGATTAAAGAACCTGATCTCTTCATATGGCACTGTCTTTCCGAATAGCCTGTTCACAAGGTCAACAAAATTCCTTGCGGTCTCGCATAAACAGTCGTCAAAATCTATGTATATCTTCATGTTATCCATTGGGTCAGCCTTTCTTTGCCGGATCAACTTTTTTCTCACAATGTCACATTGTACCATATATCTCATAACGAAAAAAGCAAACTATCTCCTTGAAGGAATATCGGAAATGCCGAAAATTATTGATATTACGGGCAAAATGGGATAGAATCCAAAACAGAGTAATAAAAGGAACCTTGAGGGGAGT
>JAFYAD010000258.1 GCA_017540915.1 Lachnospiraceae bacterium | reverse complement strand
GACTGGGTTCCGGCTCACTTCCCGAAGGATGCACACGGACTGGCTGATTTTGACGGACAGGCGTTGTATGAGTATGCGGATCCCAAGAAGGGAGAGCATCCGGACTGGGGTACCAAGATATTCGATTACGGTAAGAGCGAGGTCAAGAATTTCCTCATCGGTTCGGCTACCATGTGGGTAGAGAAATATCATATTGACGGACTCAGAGTAGATGCTGTGGCGTCAATGCTGTATTTGGATTACGGAAAGCAGAGCGGGCAGTGGGTCGCCAATAAATACGGCAGCAATGAAAACCTTGAAGCGATCGAGTTCTTCAAGCATATCAATACCAACATTACCGGTAAATACCCGGGTGTCATGATGATAGCCGAGGAGTCCACCGCATGGCCGAAGATCACCGGCAAGGTGGAAGATGACGGACTTAATTTCAGCTTTAAGTGGAACATGGGCTGGATGCATGATTTTATAGACTATATCAGCCTGGATCCCTTCTTCAGAAAGAATAATCACAATAAGCTCACCTTCGCCATGAGCTACAATGAGGCGGAGAAATATATACTGGTGCTCTCTCATGATGAGGTAGTGCATCTGAAATGCTCTATGTTAGGCAAGATGCCCGGAGACACCGACGAGATAAAGCTTGCCAATTTACGTATGGCTTATACCTTCTTTATGACTCATCCCGGCAAGAAGCTTCTGTTCATGGGACAGGATTTCGCCCAGGGCAGGGAGTGGTCAGAGGAGAGAGAGCTCGACTGGTGGCTTTTGGGTAAAGAGATACATGTGCAGCTCAATGACTATTTCAGGGAACTGTTAAAGCTCTACAGAAAATATCCCGCTCTTTACGAGCTGGATCACGAGTGGAACGGCTTCGAGTGGATCAATGCGGATGACAATACACGCTCGATCTTCAGCTTTATCCGTAAATCCTCCGACGGCAAGAAATGTCTGGTATGTACCATGAACATGACCCCCGTGGACAGGGATGATTATACGGTGGGCGTACCGGTAGCAGGCAGTTACAAGCTGGTGCTTAATTCCGACGAGCCAAGGTTTGGCGGAACCGGTACATTTGATGCCAAAAAGACCTACAAGGCGATAAAGGGCGAGTGCGACAGCATGCCGTACCACATAGCATTTCCTCTCAAGGGATTTTCGGCAGCCATATTTGAGTTCAGCTATTGATACAGCAGATTAACAGATGATAAAATGCTGAAGGTTGCTTTCGCAGAAGAGAAAACTAAAGTGAAGGTTTCAATGGCAAGGTAAAACAAATGACAGTTCATTCACCCCGGCAGGTTTCTGCCGGGGTTTTGTGTTTAATTTTTTTATGAAATGTCCGATATAAATGATGTGGATTAACTGTCAGAATCTGAAGGGTTCATAACAGTTATGATGCGGAAAGATTCGGGTTTGGTCAGGAATAGTTATGAATGCGATATGCGATACATCGGGAGGTTTTTATGCATATTGATGCGACAAAGCTTTTTGATAATAAGAATGTGGTGCCCGGGATGCCAGCTGTTTCGGGGCTGATGGATACCGTGGCAGACACGGAAGGACAGAAAAAGACCGATGAGAATGGCGCAGTTTTTTCTCTGAAGGGTACAAAGGATAAGGATTCTTTCACTTACGGAAAACCCGGATCGGAAAAGGACGCGACAAGCCTTGAAGATGTGATGGAGGAGGCAGGCACCTTAAACGCTGTCACCATGAAAAACGAGATGGTGGTATCCGCCAATTCTGTGAGCGCAGATGATGCGAAGGCCATTGAGGATGACGGTTTTTCCCTCAGATCCACAGACATACACACGGTTGTTACGGAAACGGACAAGATTAAGGCTGTGCTTGCAAAAGCAGGTAAGGATATCAGCAACATGGGACCCATGTCCGAGTCGGAGATAGCAGAACTTTCCGGCGGTGTTGCCGCAAATGCGGCTGCGATCGAAGCAGCTCTTACTAACGCAGATCTTCCCGCTACAGATGCGAATGTTGCAGAGATTGGCGACAGTCTTGCTAAGGTAGGCAGCATAGGAGAGATACCGGATACAGCCAAAGCATATCTTATTGAAAACGATCTTGCGCCGACGGTAGATAATGTTTTCCGGGCAGTGAACATGAGCGGACGCGAGTATATTAACAAACCGCAGGAAAACTGGGGAGATACTGTGCCAGAGCAGGCGGTAAAAGATCTTTTCGCAAGGGAACACATCATGGACACGCCGGAGAACACGGATGCGGCCATGTGGCTCATGGACAATGGAATAGAGGTAATTCCGGAGAATATTACCTATAAGAAGGAACTGGATTCCATAGAACTTCCTGTGCCGGCTGATAAGGCAACAGGTATGATGACTGACGCGGTGAATGAGGGGAAAAGACCGCAGGATGCGCTCTTTACGGGTAGTATTTACGAGAAGGCAGAAGAGGCAGTTCGTATCATAGATGAAGCTACTGACGAAGATCTGGAGTTTTTGATCGATGAGGGTCTGGATATAACTGTGGACAATCTGGCTCAGGCCCATGAGATCAATCAGTCTGCCGGAGGACGACAGGGATATGAAGGTAGATCCGACAGAGGCAGCAGGGGAGCCAACCGACAGGGGGACAGTGAACCTGCGAATGGCAGAACAGGATCCGAAGAACGTGAAGCAAAGCTTCTGACCGCAAAAAGACAGCTTGAGGAGACGAGGCTTATGATGACTGTCGAGGCCGGCTTCAAGCTCATGAAACAGGGCATTAAGATAGACACGACGGAGCTTTCAGGTCTTGTGGAGGGTCTTAAGAGGCTGGAGCAGGATTATTACAGAAATCTTTTGGGCACTGAAGCTGCCACTCCGGAAAACATAGAGATCTTTTCGGAATTCGAGACGAAGAGAGACGAACTCATCACAATGCCCGCATCTGCATTGGCGTTGGCTCTGAGGGATGAGGAGTTCAATGTTGAAAACCTTCACAGAGAAGGAACAGCACACAGAGCGAGATTCGACGCGGCGGGAGAGCGCTATGAGACAATGGCGACTGAGGTTCGTGCCGATCTTGGAGATTCCATGAAAAAGGCCTTCTCAAATGTGGATGATATCCTGGATGACCTTGGGTACGAGGCGACGGAGGAGAACCGCCGTGCTGTCCGAATCTTAGGCTACAACCGTGCAGAGATAGTACCTGATAATGTGGAGAAGATGAAGACGGCGGACGAGCTTGTGCAGAAGGCCTTTGATTCCTTAAAGCCCGCCGTGGTGCGGGAGCTTATACAGAAGGGTATAAATCCTCTTTCAATGGATCTTCAGACCCTCACACAGAAAGCCGAAGAGATCAGAAAGAGTCTGGCTTCACAGAATGATGCTGAAAGCTTTGCGAAGTATCTTTACAGATTGGAGCAGAATGATGAGATCGCACCTGAGGAGAGAGAGTCTTATATAGGTATCTACAGGCTGATCAACAGAGTGAACGCATCTGACGGTGCCGCGGTGGGCGCTGTGGTGGAAAGCGGCAGGGAGCTTACCATGGAAAGCCTTATCTCAGCGGTAAGGAGCCGTAAAAAAGGCGCTATGGACTATAAGGTTGATGATGATTTTGAGGGGGTTAAGGGTACGATCCGCGGAAAGTCCATCACGGATCAGGTAAATGAAGCCTTCAGGATGATAACTGCGCCTGATATGGCGGGCGACAAAAAATATTATGATGATGCACTCAAGGATCTTGAGCACGCTGCAGCAGCAAGGCAGGAAGTGTATGAAGCTGTCCGTCAGTACGAGATCATACCAAGCGCGGATAATATAATAGTGATGGAAAACCTTATGCAGTCGCCTGATACGGGACTTAAAAGGTTTTTCAGGCTGAGTGAAGACGACTTTGGCGAAGAGGTGAAGGATGATGTGATGGAGCGATTCAAGGCTGCAAAGGATGAAATTTTCAAGGCCTTTGCGGATGATGTGAAGACTCCGGATGAGCTGGGGCAGGCTCTGGAAACCCTGGCTGACGTGGCAGAGCATTGCATGCAGACCTTTGAGCGTGACGGAATGACGGCGATAGACATCAGACAGATGCAGCTCGCATGCATGCAGCTGAACATAACGTCACATATGGCGAGATCAAAACATTATAACATACCTGTGGAGACGGAGGACGGTGTTTCAAATGTTTCTCTTCGCATAGTCTCTTCGGAGGATGATAAGGGAACAGCCACTGTTTTTACGGATGATACAAGGTACGGGCGGATCTCTGCAAAACTCATGCTGAAGGACGGGGCCGTTAAGGGCTCTATAGCCTGTGATTCCAGGGCAGGAGCGGATATGCTGAGGGCAAAGTCGGATGAGCTGGAAAATAAGAGCATTGATATTCTGTATTCGAGAGATGTGAATGACATGGCTTACGGATTAAACGGCAGTGACAGCATCGGCAGGAATGAATTGGAGACTTTATTTGATGAAGCTTCAAAGCTGATTAAGTTTTTTGCATGAGAGTCCGATATACATAATGTGGGAAAAATATCATTCACTTACGGCCGGATAAAAAGGTTGACCATTGGGTATCATCTCGGGGAAACGGACAGAATGAAGGATATGTGAAATGCCGGTGAATGGTTTTTAAAAGGACAAAAGGAGTACGATATGAGGATAAATCAGAATATCTCGGCAGCTATTACAAATGCACAGCTCCACAGGACTGAGGACAATCTTACAGCTTCAATTCAGAGACTTTCATCAGGTTTTAAGATCAATAAAGCCAGCGACAATCCTTCGGGAATGGCTATTTCCAATAAGATGCGGGCGCAGATAGATGCTCTGGATCAGGCAGACAGGAATGCCAATGACGGTACATCCGTGCTGCAGACTGCGGACGGTGCTTTGAATGAGACCATGGAGATATTGCAGCGTATGAGAGAGCTTTCTGTTCAGGCTGCGACGGATTCCATGACAGACGCGGATAAGGCGGCATGTCAGGACGAGATATTTGAGCTCCAGCAGGAGCTCGACAGGATTGCATCAGACACTGAGTTCAACAGCAAGTCTCTGTTGGACGGATCTCAGGATCGGAGGGTATTTTCAAATCAGAATGTTTCAAATTTCCGTACCAGCGAGCATGTGGATGATGGTGATTATTCCGTGGATGTAATAGCCGGAAGGCGTGCCAGAGGAGACATCTCCATAGATGCAGCACTTACTGACGAAAACTCACACGATGTGAGCTTAAACGGGTATACTTTTACAGTTGGCGGTGATTATAATGAAGTATTGGGACAGCTTCGCGAAGGGGCGCAGTTGGCAGGAATATCGATGGAAGAGGGCGCTGCAGCGGGAGATTATTATCTGACCACAAAAGCATACGGCGCTGCCGATCCCATAGAGATAAAAATAGATGGTGTGTTGAGATCAAATCCGGCGAACACCGCGTATTCCGGGATGGATGCTTCAGTAAAACTCGGATCCGGTTTTTCGGCGACTGCTACGACATATTCGGATGGAAACAGGGTTACCGTGACGGATGCGGATGGTTTTGAGCTGTCCTTCATGATCGGTGATGAGAGCTTCAATGAAGAAACCCGGGCGCTGGAACCTGTTGAGAGAACATATAATATGGATGTGACATCCATAGGTACCATGAGCATACAGGTGGGAGCTCATGAGGACCAGGAGATAGTGGTTTCGATACCGGCAGTCGACAGTGTTTCACTCATGGTGGACACAGTGAATGTATGTATAGAGGGCGGTGCGGACAAAGCTATTGCCAGTATGGATGAGGCTATAGCCCGTGTCAGTACGGTGAGATCCCGTATCGGTGCTTATGAAAACCGTATCGATTACACGGTTAAGAGTCTTGAAGCAACCAATGAGAACATGGAGTCGGCAATCTCCCGTATTCAGGATACGGATATGGCTGAAGAGATGACCGCGTATTCAAATCTCAATATTTTGAACCAGGCGGCTATTTCAGTGCTGTCGCAGGCAAATGATATGCCGCAGCAGGTTCTGCAGCTGTTGAACTGATGCATAGAAGAAGCACTTCTAATCGCAATTGTGTGCATATTCGCATTTATAGTGAATGAGATTTCTTTTTTCGTTTGCTATGGATCGATCCGGAGGATATAAAGTGACCGACGAACAGAAAAGAGATTTTACGAGACGCCTGTCCAACTGCAACCGTGGACAGATGATAGTGATCGTATATGACATTTTTTTCACATATATAAAAGGAGCGGAGGAATGTCTTTCTGCCGGTGATGCTGCCGGATTTAAGGAAAACGCCGGAAGAGCAGGAGATGTACTGACAGAGCTTCAGGACACACTGGATTTCAAATATGAGATCTCAAAGAGCCTCTTTCCTATATACGATTATTGCAAAAGACTGATCGCCATGGCGGTGGTAAAGCGTTCAAAGGCTGAGCTGTCAGAGGCGGAAAAACATATGATGACGCTGTACGAAGCCTTTAAGGTTGCGGCAGCGGAAGACAGATCTGAACCCATTATGGAGCATCCCGAGGCAGTCACGGCGGGACTGACCTACGGACGAGGGTACCTGAATGAGGCGTCTCAGGAAGACCCTTCAAGAGGCTTCTGGGCATAAATTGAAATGTCTGAGGTCGTAAATCGAAAGATAGATCAAAGACATTTTGTACCAAATTTAGCGTATTCTGCAAGTTGAAATTTTTTAAAACTTGCAGAATACGCTATTTTTTTATTTTAAAGTTTGTGCTATAATGCATTCATCAAGTAAATCAGACAAATCAAAATTTTATATTTCACCTGGATCTGTTTTTTATCCAACAGAAAAACTTTTTACGGGGGAGGTGATGATTATTCACCCTGGTATCACGATAATAGATAATCTTATCGGCCCCGGATTGGTAAGTTACATATCAGAAAAATGTGAAAACATTCCAGTGGTACTCTATACGGATCATGATAATCTGCCGGACGGCACGCTTTTCTCAGACATATTTATTATATCGGGAGAATTCCTGACGGAAGACCTGTACAGAAAATGCGACGGAAAGATCTTTTCTCTCGGCGAGAGCGGGAGGGATCTGACCGGTGTAGAGATACTTTGTCGTTTTTTGCCGGCGGATGACCTTTTGAGCGCTGTGTACGATACCCTGCTGAAATGTAACATATACTTGAGGGGCTTCGGCAGTTCTTTTTCTGAAAAGGAGCTGGTCGGATTTTACGCACCCGGAGGCATGAATAAACTGTCTGATCTTACTTTTGCTTTCGCATCGGTGCGCGGGGAGGAGTGCAAAACACTCTATATTAACTTTTCGTTGTTTGAATTCAGATTCAAGGATGAAGCTTACGATGCCGGAGATCTCTTCTATTACATGAGATCCACGGATCTAAGCCTTGGACAGATCGCGGGTGCAATATCAAATGAGAGGGCGGGACCTGCGGTAATAGCGGGATTTAGTCAGCCTGAAGATTTGTCGGATATTACTGCTGATGATTTTGAACTCCTTTTTTCAAGGATCCTGTCCGAGACGGATTATGAGTGTATTGTGGTTCAGGCTCCGGAAAATGCCGGCTGTATACGGGCTCTGCAGTTAATGTGCACGAAGTTTTATTGCGTGTCCGATGAGACTGCCGTCGGAGACAGTTATGTGAAGGAGTTCAGGGAAAGCATGCCTGTGGGGGATGATCTTACGGAACGCTTCGGCGAGCTTAAGATACCCGGGAAATTGCTGTCGGGCGACCCGGACAGGCACGACGTTACAGGGTTTATGAGGGAGGTACTGAGATGAAAAAAAGGATTTACAGATGCAGGGAGGAAACATAAATTGAATGCTTATGCAGAGGATATAAGAGAAAAAGTCCTTGAGGAGATCGATCTTACAAAAGATATGAGTGATGCGGAGGTGCTGGGTCTGATAGATGAAAAGATCTGCTCCGGTACAAAAAAGTATTCGCTTTCAAAAAGGAGAGCAGCCAGAACGGAGGTATTTTACTCGCTGCGAAAACTGGATGTTCTTCAGGAACTCATAGACGATGATGACATTACAGAGATAATGGTCAACGGATTTAAGGACATATTCTATGAGAGATGCGGCCGTCTTTACAGGTGGGACAAAAGCTTTTCCGATAAGGATAAGCTGGAAGACACCATACAGTCAATTGTTGCGGCAAACAATAAACTCGTAAACGAGGCCAACCCCATAGTCGATACAAGGTTAAGCGACGGTTCCAGAGTTAATATCGTGCTGTCCCCCATTTCTATTGATGGGTCTGCCATCACAATCAGGAAATTTCCCAAACATCCTATCTCGATGGATGACCTTATCAGTTACGGAT
The DNA here is from genome assembly GCA_017540915.1 of Lachnospiraceae bacterium. Next base: position 10,127 of record JAFYAD010000258.1, on the reverse strand, counting down.
CTGTTTCGGCACAGGTAGCAGGATTTTTAAAACTGATGGTTGTATCAGGTTATAATATCTACCTGTCGGGCGGAACCGGATCTGGTAAGACTACTTTCTTAAATGCTCTTTCTGAGTACATTCCTGAAACAGAGAGGATAATCACGATAGAAGATTCAGCGGAACTTCAGCTTAAAAACATTCCAAACCTCGTGCGTTTGGAGACGAGAACGGTAATAGGAGAGGGAGCGGAATCGATCTCCATCAGAGATCTCATCCGCAGTGCCCTTCGTATGCGGCCCAACAGGATAATAGTAGGCGAGTGCAGAGGCGGTGAAGCGCTGGATATGTTGCAGGCTATGAATACAGGACATGATGGGTCACTGTCAACAGGACATGCTAATTCATGCCGGGACATGGTGTCAAGACTCGAAACCATGGTTTTGATGGGCAGTAAAAACCTTCCTGTAGCAGCAATACGTTCTCAGATAGCATCAGGAGTTGACCTACTGGTGCACTTGGGAAGACTGAGGGATAAGAGCCGAAAAGTATTGGATATTGCCGAGATTGACGGGATAGAAGACGGCGAAGTCAGGCTGAATAATTTATTCCATTTCAGGGAGGCGGGAGAACTTGACGGAAAGATCTACGGAAACTGGGAAAAAGTCGGAGAACTCAAACACACGGAAAAGCTCCGGCAGGCCGGATTATCGCAGGTACAGATTTAAGCTGACAGACAGGCTTAAGACCATGGCGGCAAGCGTGGTATTGGCACTGGTATTGGGTTATCTTTTTTATGACAGTCTGTATATGGTGGTTTTGGCAGTCCCTTTGTATTTTTTACTTCTTAAGGTCAGGGAGCCGGTTATGCGAGAGAAAAGGAAATACCGGCTGTGTGTTGAGTTCAGGGAGGCGATTTTAGCCATCGCTTCTTCCTTAAATGCGGGTTATTCCATCGAGAACGCATTTCGCGAATCTTTGAGTGAGATAGAACGTTTATATGGCAGGCACAGCGATATGTATCTTGAATTAAAGCATATGGTGGGAAACATGTCCATGAATGCTGCCATCGAGGATCTGTTGGATGATTTTTCCTGCAGGAGTGACTGTGAAGATATCAGCACATTCTGTCAGGTGTTCATATTTGCCAAGAGAGGCGGAGGAAATTTCGGACACATCATAAAGAAAACGGCGGACAGGATGGGAGAGAAACTACGGTTGAAAAATGACATAGATACGGAACTCTCGTCCAGGAAGTACGAGAGCAGGGTCATGAATATCATGCCGCTGTTCATTATAGGATATGTGCGGTTTTCAACGCCGGACTATTTTGACGTGCTCTATCACAATCCTACCGGGATCCTTGTTATGACGGTTGCGCTGGCAGTGTATTGCACAGCGTATGTGCTGGGTGAAAAGATAATGAATATCGTGGTGTAAATATGGTCATATATGTATGTTTGTCAATTTTGTGTGTAACAGCACTTCTGCTGTGGAAGAGGTTTCATTTCCGGGAAGAGATGAAGATATATTTTGTGCTGGGTGCAGCCATAGGTTTCCTGGGATTTGCATCCTGGTTCGCAGAAAGTGACAAAAAACTGGAAACGGATGACGAGGGCGGCGTGCTGCTGGAAAGAAGAGAACACGGACATGGCGCCTACACGCAAAAACTTGTGCTCAAAATGGAGGGAGTACAACAGGATTACAGCGTCCGAATAGAGGATGAGCATTTGAGCGGCCCGGAGGTGAACGAAGCCTTCATTGCCGCGATAGATATGCTGGAGGAATCCTTTTACGGCGAGGAAGGTCATCCGGATTGTGTAAAGGGGGAAGTGTATCCAAAAAAGAATTTTGTTATTGAGGTTGATAGCGAAGGTGATTCGCAAAAAAAAGTAAAAGCAGAAGTTTCTGCCATATATTATTTCCAGCCATCAGGTGTCGTGGCATCTGATGGCACTTTGAGAGATGACAGGATCGCTCCGGAAGGCACTCCTATACAGGTTACGGCAGAACTAAAATGCGATGGCAGACAGGTTGAACATGCTTTTTATTTTATGGCTTTCCCTGACACGGAGAAAAGTACCGGGGATATCATGGAAGATCTCGATGAAGAGCTCGTGATGCGAAACGCCGGTGAAGGAGAGTATCTCAGTCTGCCGTCGGAGATTGACGGAATTGACATAAACTGGTCTCTGCCACAGAAAGGCGGTACTTACAACATACTGTTTTTGGGCATGTTCGCTGCTGTCGGACTATTTGTGGCAAAAAGAGAAGATAAAAAGAAAAAGGCAAAAGAGAAAAAAATCGAGCTTGAGAGAGGATATCCCATGATGGTGTCGGCACTCAGTCTTTTGATCGGATCGGGGATGACGGTCACTGCGGCATGGGAACGCATAGTGAACGCATACTTAAAACGAGTGGAAGACGGGAGAAAGAGGGATGCAGTCTATGAAGAAATGTTGCTTACATCCCGGCAGATAAAGGACGGCAAGAGTGAAAAAGAAAGTCTGGCACATTTTGCGGAACATACAGATCTCGGTATTTATCGAAAGCTCATATCCATGATCCTGCAGAATCTGCGAAAAGGTGGAAAGGATCTGGATCTCATGCTGGAACGGGAAGTCGAGAATGCGTATATTATGCTGCGCAATCAGGCAAAGGCAAAGGGAGCGGAAGCATCCACGAAAATGCTTGTTCCCATGATGCTGTCGTTACTGGTGGTGATAGTTGTGATAATCGTTCCGGCGATATTCACAATGGAAGTATGAAAACGAAGGGAGTCAGGATGATGACGAATTTATTAAATGAGTTTTTGTTTAAGACTAAAAACACTCTGTCAGGAATGATACAAGACGACAGGGGAATGGGCACTGTGGAGGTCGTGCTGATCATCGTGGTGATGGTGGGACTTGTAATAATATTCAAGGACCAGATAACAGAGATAGTGAACAGTATCTTTGAGAGTATATCCGAAAATGTCAGCACGGTCAGCTCATAATGCGAAGGGCAGTATGACGGTATTCACGGCGCTTTCCATGATGCTGATAGCCTCCCTGATATTTGCCCTGTTGGAGTCTGCAAGAGTACACGGTATGAAAGGGCTTGCCACACAGGTATCGATTTCGGCGGCAGAGTCTGTGTTAAGCGGATACTCGGACTGGATCTTCAAAAATTATGATGTTTTCCTGCTGAACGGCGGGTTTGGTGAAGGAGAACTGAGTATATCGAAGATGGATGAGAAACTGCTCAGGTACAGCACTCTGAATCTTGATCCTTATGATGACAGCTTCTTCGGAAACGGGAAGAATTTTTTCCGAATGCGTGTGGAGAACGCGCAGGTCACAGAGTATATGCTGGCAACGGATAACAGTGGAGAGGCTTTCAGAAAACTGGCAGTGAGCTCGTGGAGTTCCATGATGCTGCTCACGGAAGCACAGGATATATATGACAGAATGTCGCAGTCCGAGGAGGAGATCGAAAATATGCCATCGGTGGACGAGGTTATATCCGATTCCAAGGAGACTGTCAGAGAAGAGAAAAAAGCTGCGAGGGAGGCGAGAGAAAACAGTACGGATCATGAAGCCATGGATGATACGTACGAGGGTGCGAAACCTCCGCCAAATCCGGTCGATACATACGACAGGTTCAAACGCAGCAGCGTGATAAGTCTGGTGGTTCCACGGGGGACAGTACTGTCATCAAAACGGATACCATATTTTGAGAGGGTGTCGGAGCGGTTCAAAAACCATGGAAACATGAGGGCGGTGTTTGAACAGGACTGGATAGATATTGCGGTATTTAACAACTATATCAGCGAGCATTTCAGTTGCTACGGGAAGAATAAAAAGCCCGGCATGGAGCACGGCCTGGATTATGAACTGGAGTATATTCTGGGAGGTAAGACAAGTGATATTGAAAACCTGAAAAAAGCTGTTGCAGAGCTCTTATTGATAAGAGAAGCGGCAAACATGTTATATCTGGAAAGCGATAGCATAAAACAGGAGGAAGCTCTTGCTCTCGCAGCGGCGATTCTGGCGCCCACAGGTGTGGGCGAGGCAGCAGTAGCAGCGCTTGAGCAGGGGATACTGGCCTCGTGGGCTTTTGTCGAGAGCATATTGGATATAAGGGCTCTCATGGCAGGCCGAAAGATTTCATGGATAAAGGATTCTGTCCACTGGACTACTGATGTAGACAGCATTTCCACGGTTCTGTCCGGCGATGCATGCGCACTGAACTGTGAAAACGGCGCGGATTATGAGGAGTATATTCAGAAACTCATATATCTTAAGAGCCGCAGGACACTATCCTTCAGGACCATGGATCTTATTGAACAAAATTACAGGAAGTCCTGTGGAGACAACGATTTCTGTATGGATAATGCCGTTGTGGCTATAAAGGCGGATTATGCTTTTTCTTTTGACCGTGTTTTTCTGGGGTTTGTATCTGTGGGAAATGTCCGGAAAGGAAGATTTCAGATAGAAGAGAATACGGTTCAGACTTATATGCCGCAACGGCCGGAATGATCTGATTGATGTCGTGCCCCATCCGCGGTGTGCATGACAGGATGCCCGTGATGATAAGAAAATGATTTTTCACATTATGTCTTTTGAACAACAAAATAAAACTCCTCACTTGCATTTTTTCTTGGGCAGCTGCTTTGCGGCCTTCTCTCCAAATAATCGCAAAGCGCGCCATCTGCTGTCTGCCGGAAATAAAAGGGCATCCTGTCATGCATATCGAAGGAAGGCGTCGTTTTTGATAGAGACCATGGTGGTTCTGCCTTTGTTTGTATGCTTCGCAGTGTTTCTGCTGTTTCATTTCAGGGTGATGGAAATACAATCCGGTGTGGGACAGGCACTGTCATACACTGCCAGATTTATGGCTTTTTCCGCTTATAAAGAGCAGGATACTTCGGACAAGGGAGATTTTGTTAACATGGCGGAAGCCACGGTCCTGTTTCATGCCAAGTTGTCAGAGTATGGGTGTCCGGACAGGTTTATTGAGTTCGGGAGTATGGGAATTTCTCTGGCAGAGTCTGACCTTGAGGGAAGAGATATTAAGCTTGCAGCGGTTTACAGGGTAAAGCTCCCGATAACGGTGTTTGGAGTTAAAGCCTACACCATTACACAAAATGCTGTGTCGGCGAAGTGGATAGGTGACAGGGTTACCAACACAACCGATGACAGTCAATGGGTTTATATTACTCCCACCGGGACAGCTTATCATACCAGGACGGATTGCCCGTATTTGGATCTTACCATACGCGCGGTTTCATGGACGGATATGTTGACATTGAGAAATAAATCCGGAGGCAAATACAAGGCATGTGAAACCTGCGGTAAGGAGGCGACCATCATGCAGCTGATGTATGTGACGGATTACGGAGACAGATATCATTCCACCCTCACATGCCCCGGTCTTAAAAGGACAATATTGATGGTAAAACCATCGGAGACGGGAGGCCGGCATGCGTGTCCTAAGTGCGCTGCCTCTCACTGACGGAAGAGGTAGCATCTGCATAGATTAGTCCTGTTAATCCTGCCGGGAGTCTGAAATGATGCCGATTATACTATTGAACGGAATCAACTGCCGATTTCCAGATCCGGGGTATTTTCAGATTACGTTCAATAGTCGGGTGAATCAGTAACTAAAATCGTTAACAAGAAAGAGATTTGGAGGAGATAAATTGATAGAATATATAGATCTTATCCTGATACTGGTCATGCTGGTATGGGCCGGAGCTCAGGATATAAAAAGTGGTGAGATAAACATCATGATACCTTTGTGCATAGCGGGGCTGGATCTTGCAGTGAGAATGTTTGGCGGAAGGCTTGATGTTCCGGATGTTTTCCTCGGCGCAGCCATAGGAGTGGCTGTTATGTTGCTGTCTGTGGTTACAAAAGAGAGCATAGGTATGGGAGACGGCATAATATTGCTGTGTACCGGAGCAATGTCGGGATTTGAAAAAAACATGGAGCTGTTTTTTTCCGCGCTGACGCTCTGTGGTATGTGCGGTCTGTTTCTTGTGCTCATTTTAAAAAAGAGCAGGAAGACTAAAGTCCCGTTTGTTCCTTTTTTGCTGGCGGCTTTCGGTATCATGGAGATGATATCGTTGAGCAATGGACTGCTTTAACAAACGGGTGCGAAAAGTGACGCGAAGTGACATGTGATTCTTTTACGGATCCTGTCTGTACATATTATATGAGGATGATCACAAATGAAAAGAAAAGCATCATTTACCATAGAGGCGAGCCTGCTACTGCCTATGATCATATTTTCAATGGCACATAGTGTGGAGCAGGCGGTTGAATTTCACAAACTTGTGAAGGAAGTATCCGGGGTGAAGCAGGATTATCTTGAGCTTTCACCTGAGAAAACAATATATGCATTGCGTTTTGCGGATACTATAAAGGATGAGATCGGAGAACGGAAAAATTGAAGATAGAATATAAGAAAAACATGAAACACAGCTATATGGTGGTGATAGAGCAGGGGGGAGCTGAAACGCATGATGCGAGGATAGCGGAGAAGGTTTTTTCCGGATTTGCAGTGGATGATCTGATCCCGGTCAAAATACTGCCTTATGACGGGGAGATGACATTTTGGTTTAATATCACCGGAAAGATAAGTCTCAGGGATTATATGCACAGCAGAAAAGCAGATTCAGGCTTTATGGAAAAACTGATGAATTCTTTGAGACGTTTACATGAGAACCTTTTGAGATTCTATCTTTGTGAGGATCATATCATATTGGATGATGAAACTGTATTTCTGAATGATTCCGGTACGGAAGTGTATTTTTGCTATGATCATATGTACAGCAAAAGCTTTGTTGCACAGCTGGCAGGGCTGATGGAAAAACTGCTGGCAGTGATTGATCACCAGGACGAGGCTGCTGTTGGGATAGGATACGGGTTGTATGAACAGTGCATAAGGGGAAATGCGGATATTTTCAGGGAGATCACGGAGCTTCGGAGGAAGGTGGTCAATGCAGATCACATGTCACTTAGGACAGCAGAGGAGGAGCGTTTGTCACAGGCTTCTGAAACGGAAGAATTGGAGTCAAAGACCGTAAGCCTGGCAGAGCTTGATGAAAAACTGAACGAAGCGGTAAAAAACAATTCACCCATAAAACGCAAAATGAGGGATCTCGCAGTAAATTTCGCTGCAGCAGTCAATACAATCAGCGACAGACTCGAGTATCATAAATGGGATACATAGAGCGGATAATGGTGGGTAAGGCATGACAGGATAAGAGATGCTGTCATACCTTACGTTGTTTTCGGTTTTTTATCTTATACCGGTACATCCTTTCGTCTGCTTCGCTCAGCGCACTGTCAAGAGTGATCGCTTTACAATCCTTAAAGACTGCGCATCCGATGCTGGCAGAAATGTTGTACGGTTTGCCTGCGTTTGCGGATAGTTTAGCAATGGCATTTTTAAATGCAATGGCTTTGTCTCTTTCTTCTTCCTTATGATATTGCCCGATCCCTATGAGGAAAAACTCGTCGCCGCCGCTTCTGACGCAGATCTCGTTCCCGCTTGTTATGGACTGCAGGGCATTGGAGATGGCTTTTATACCATAATCACCTTCTGCGTGACCGAAGGTGTCATTGATATATTTTAAACCATCCATGTCGGCAACACATACCAACAGAGAGTCACCATCTTCCGCATTTGAGAGCATTTCCCTGTACTCTTCGTACATTCCTCGGCGGTTATACGCCCCGGTCATCATATCCCTGACAGAGAAGTCCACGAGCCTTTCTTTTGACCTTATCATTTCAAGGGCATTGTTGATATATCTCAGCCAGTTTCTATGGATCAGGTTTATCACGGGATGAGTCACCAGTTCTCTCTGAAGTACGGCATAACCCAGAAGTTCTCCGTTGAAATGCACGGCTGAAAAGTAAAATACGGATGCACGTTCACGATCCTCGTCAAGTTTCGGCAGCATGATCTCGGTAGGGAAAGAAACTGCACTTTCTTCATCAAAGAAAGCATCTTCTCCGACCATCGAATTTGACAGACAAAGCCGCATCTTTTCCGGATAGCCTTCAAACACAGGGGTTTCCATGCTGAGCCAATCCTCCTTAAGGCAGAGGAAAAAGTTCTGATATGGTCTCAGAAGATTGACATAGTTATAGATGTTTTGTAAACATTCCTCGTGGGTCTTGGATGCGGTGAATCCTTCGAGTACATAGGTCTCTATAAATGTACCGAGAGCCACTTTGTCCTTTTGTTCCTCGTCGGCCATGTTGTAGGAACTCACATACAACAGATGTCTGAACCGCTTCATTGCATATGTGGGATCCACGGAACACCCGCAGCTTGCACCGGCATGAAAATGTGATCCTGCTTCCATGGTGTAGGGATCGATCGCTGCACCCGGTTCCATAAGGCTTCTCAGATAATCTACGGCATTTGCTCCCATCTGCCTGTCTGATGGTTCATAAGATGTTATGGTTTTGGTGTTTATCGCTCCTTCATCGGATGCATCGAAGCCTGTCACTATGATATCCTCCGGAACCCGGATACCCAGTTTCTCCAGTCTGTCTATAAGTCCCATGGCCATGGTATCGCTTGCACATATAACGGCTTCAGGTCTGCTGATCTCCCGGTTTGCGATCCTTTGTGCCAGAGTATCTCCGCTGAAATAATAAAAATCTCCGTAAATGATATGTTCGGGGAGGACATCAAGACCGTGTTTTCTTATCTCGTCCAGGTATATCCTAAGTCTTTCTTCGGCAACTTCATTATCTTTGTATCCGGTAAGGATACAGATCTTTTGTTTTCCGTGTACCTCAATGATATGGCGGACTGAGTCGCGGAGCGCTTCTTCGTTGTTATTTGAGATTAGTTTGAAACCATCGGCAGGAAGTTCGAGGACACATTTGGGAAGGTCTTTATTTGTTAAGAGCCTTTCGGTAAGTTTTTTTGCTGTCCGGTTATCTTCGTCTCCCGTCAGGGTCGAACCATCTACTATAACCCCGTCCAGCCTGTATGGATTTGCAAGATTAAAGATATTTGTATCTCCGTGCAAATAGTTTTGGTTGGAGAATGAAACATGGACACCGGATGAAAACACGCACAGATCATAGTCATATCTGGCACACTGTTTCATTATGCCTTCGATGACTCTGCGAACATATGTTATTTCGGGATATGACACGAATAAACCGATTCGTTTGCGTTTTCTCATCTGTATATCCTCCCTGTTCTTAAGCTGATACTGTTCACAGTTTGTTACTATTCACAGCTGTTTTAATGTGTATTCCGGCACGACCACATACATATACACTGCTGTTCGTGTGTGCTTCCCTTCGTCGCGGGGTTCACGCGTATGCATATTTGTGAACTGCGTGTGACTTTCGCTTCTCTCACTCACACTCGTTCACAACCGTATGCATACGCTTACTTTTATCAAAAACTGACAGCTATGACCCCTTGCTCGGGCAAGCACAATCTCACATCAGTGCACATGTATGTGATCGTGCCTCACCCACCTAATATACTGTGAACAGTAACCACAGTTTAACAATTTTTGTAAAAAAATACAAGGAAAAACGGAGTATTAGCCGAACGGACTGCAGGGAAAAAATCATGAGAGATTTTTTTTCAGAACCCCCAAAAAATCTTTCCGGAGTTCGTATATGATAACATAGAGAAAAAGGAGGTACGGATCATGACAATCACAAGCACTTTTATTTCGACTCTTTTGAATATGGCCATCGAAAAATACAGCAAAATCCATGGTTCGATGCCTTCGGATGAGAAGAAAGATTCAATGCGCGAGGAACTTCAGTTATCTATTGAGTACGAGGGACTTGAAGTCGCAGCCAACAAGATCGAGCTGCTGTGCGCATAATAAATCTGATTTAATGGTCAAAAGGTTGACATTCAAGGCAAGCTTTCCGGTGGAGGATAGACCCTGAAAATCACCTTTTGATCCTCAAATCATGGAATTATTAAAGAGCAAAAGATAAACTCTCAACGCAAGTTGGGAGAATGGAGTGAAGATTTTGTCAGTTGAATAAAAAAATAATAGAATGGGTATTGGCCCCTGAGGTATAATAGTTTTCGACCAAAAAACAAAAACCGAAAGGAGAACCAACACCCATGAACATTATAGCACTGATTGAGGATTT
>JAFYAD010000257.1 GCA_017540915.1 Lachnospiraceae bacterium | reverse complement strand
TCCTGCCGTTTCGTCGTCTGCCATAACGACACCGGAGAATAACCCCATGGTCAGCACTCCGCAGAGCAGAACACTGAGCGCTTTTCTGAGCAGATTTTTTTTCATCTTAAACTCCTTTCCGTCCTGCTTTGATTTGTATGATCAAAGAATTAATAAAACTACTTTACTATTTTATCAGACAATACTGTTATGTACAAACTTTTTTTGGGAAAAATATGTATAATAATCCACGGTCTGCAGTAAAAGAGGGATTTTGTACTGAACAATATGCATAAAACAGTCTTATTTGAGATTGCATTTTTTGTACAGAATGATTATAATGGATTATGTGTTTTTCAGACTGCCGGATACAGGCAGAAATCCATTCATGGAGGGGGATAGATATGGCAAAAGCAAAGAAACAGTCTAATAAAGGAGCGGCGAAGCTGGATATGCGTATAACGCTTATCATGTATGCGCTTATCCCTTTGATCGTCTCTTCGGTGATCTTAAGCATCATTCTTATTAACAAGAGCGGTTCCGAGATGAGGATCTGGACCAACAATTCGCTTCTTCAGGTAGTAAAGCAGACCGGCGCTGCCTTTGACAAGGTTACGGATACAAATGAGAGGACTCTTCAATCCTATGCTTCAGCGCCTATAGTAAAGGATTTCCTTAAGAATCCCGATGATGCGGAGCTGGCAGCAAAAGCCCAGCAGTATACGGTTGATTTCTTCGCCTCTTTAGACGGCTGGGAAGGTCTCTACATTGCGGACTGGGATACCACTGTAATGACACACTCATCAGTACCGGCAATAATCGGAAAGGTATTGAGGGAAGGCGATTCTAAGACAGAATTGCAGAACCAGATACTGGGAGCAGGCGGAGTGTACAATACGGGAATACTTACATCCCCTTCATCGGGAGAGCTGGTTATGTCTCTCTATTATCCGGTAATGGACGGGGACACTCCCATAGGATATGTTGGAGCAGGAACCTTTGTAAACAACGTGGCTTCAGGGCTTTCCGATGTTTCCTCTCTGGGTAAGTCAAGCGCGTATATCTACTATGTGGATAAGGTCGGAACGATGCTTTTCCATCCCACGCCCGAGAAGATAGGGCAGCCTGTGGAAAACGATGCGGTTAAAGGGCTGGTTGCAAAGCTTGAAGCAGGAGAGCATCCGGAACCCGCGTGTATCGTTTATAAGTATAAGGGTGCCACAAAGTATGCGGCATACTATGTAGGAAAGGATGACGCCTATATAGCGGTTCTGACTGCCGATGAGAAGGACATCCTTTCCGGTATCACAGCTACCAGGACCTGGACCATCATCATCTGTCTGATCTGCGTGATCTTATTTGCAGTCATTGCCATCGTGTTTGCGAGAATAATAGCAACTCCTCTTGTTAGGGTATCGGATGCCATCGATAAACTTGCTACCGGTGATGTGACCGTTGAATGTGATGCAAGTTCCCATATAAAGGAGACTGTGAGCATAATACATTCCTTCAGGACTCTCAAGGATGCTCTTTCCACATCCATGAAATCCGTAAAGGATTCGGCATCGGTGCTTAACAGTGCTATTGTCAACGTAGACGGCATGACAGGAAGGAACGTGGAATCCATTTCCCAGATAAATTCCGCTATTGGTGAGGTTGCCACCACATCCCAGAGTGTTGCCGAAAATGCTCAGACTATGGCCACTAAGGCATTGGAACTTGGAAATGATATTGAGCACCTGAATGATAATGTCCAGAAGCTCTATGATGAGTCACAGACCATCAGGAACGCCAACAATGAGGCTACAGACTGCATGAAATCAGTTTATTCCGGAGCTAATGAGTCTGTTGAAGCCATGCAGGATATCACCACAAAGATCTCCGATACCAATACAGCCATCGGTTCCATTGAAACAGCTGTACAGGCCATCGAATCCATTGCAGCACAGACCAACCTCCTTTCACTCAACGCTTCCATCGAGGCGGCCCGTGCAGGAGAAGCCGGCCGCGGCTTTGCGGTTGTGGCTGATGAGATCAGGTCTCTTGCAGATTCCTCTGCAGATTCCGCCAAGGAGATCAAGCAGATCATTGATAACGTCATAGTGATGTCAAACGGAACCGTTGATATCAGTAACAGAGTATTCGAAGTTATCAGCAAGCAGAGAGAGGATATTGAACAGGCACAGGATAAGTTCAATGTGCTTTCAGACTCCGTGGAGGTGTCTATCACACAGATAGATACCATAAAGGATCTCACCGGAGAACTGGACAAGATCAAGGTGGATCTTTCCAATACCACTACAGAGCTGGGTGCTATTTCCGAAGAGCTTGGTGCTTCCGCTGAGGAAGTTGCCGCATCCTGCCAGACTGTTACCAGTGCATGTACTGATACACAGGAATCTACGGCTGAGATGCGCTCCATCAATGATGACATGAGCACGGCTATTGATTTCTTCAAGCTCTCATAAAGGGATCGAAAAATACGGATTTTACAGGGAGCCCCGTTTTGGGGCTCCTTTATTTACATAGGGGATGCTGTACTCCACAAGACTATTTTTTAACGATGATCATTCTGTATCCGGTGCCGATATGAGTCTGGATATACTCGGGGTGGGCAGTGTCTTTTTCTGTTTTTTTTGCGAAGAGAAGCCATAAAAACACGGAGTGAAGCCACATCACTGTCAACGGAATTACCCCATATCTTATTGGTTATATATGTATGGGTAAGGACTTTCCCGGTATTCTGCGCCTGGTGTATACAGCCATGAGGACCTGTTCTCCGTCAATCGCTCACTCGATATTATATCCGTTGGCGGATAGTGTAGTTGACATGTCCGCCATGGGCCTCTATTATGGATTTGCAAAGAGCTAAACCCATGCCCATACTTCTTCTGGAATCTGAAACATCTTTTTTTCCGTTATAGAACATTTCAAAAATATTTGATCTTTCATTCTCGGATATACCCGG
>JAFYAD010000256.1 GCA_017540915.1 Lachnospiraceae bacterium | reverse complement strand
CACGGTCACATTGCATGGCTCATCGATCAGAAGGTGGACTTTATATTCTACCCATGCATCCCTTACGAGCGCAATGAGTTTCCGGATGCCAACAACCACTACAACTGTCCCATCGTAACCTCTTATCCGGAAAACATCAAAAATAATGTTGATGAGATCACAAGAGGCGATGTGAGATTTTTGAATCCGTTCCTCAACTTTACGGATGAGCAGATCTTAGCGAAGAAACTCAGCAAGGTATTTTTACAGGAATTCAACATCCCCCGCGAAAAGACTGCAGAAGCGGTAAAGATCGGCTGGGAAGAGCTCTCCATATTCAGAAATAAAATGCGCCGCAAGGGCGAAGAGACCATAGAATTCCTGAACCGCACAGGACGCCACGGCATAGTGCTGGCAGGACGCCCCTATCATATCGATCCGGAGATAAACCACGGTATACCCGAGGTGATAAACTCCTACGGTATGGCAGTTCTGACAGAGGATTCCATCTCTCACATGGCAAGAGTCGAACGCCCACTCGTGGTCATGGATCAGTGGATGTACCACTCAAGACTCTACGCCGCAGCCAATTACATCAAGACCACAGATAACCTTGATCTCATACAGCTCAACTCCTTCGGATGCGGTCTGGATGCGGTGACCACCGACATGGTGGCAGAGATACTGAACAAATCCGGCAAGATATATACCTGCCTCAAGATCGACGAGGTCAACAACTTAGGCGCAGCACGCATCAGGATAAGATCCCTGCTGGCTGCCATAAGGGTTCGGGAAGAAAACCCCAAGGAACGCACTCTTGTGCCGGCGAACCACAATCGTGTGATATTCACCAAAGAGATGAAAAAGAATTACACCATCCTCTGCCCGCAGATGTCACCGATCCATTTTGAAGTGCTGATGCCCGCTTTCAGGGCTGCCGGCTATAATCTGGTTATCCCGGAGGTATCCGGAACGGATGCGGTAAACACTGGTCTCCGCTACGTCAACAACGACGCCTGCTATCCCTCTCTGATCGCAGTAGGACAGCTTTTGTGCGCGATTGAATCCGGAGAATATGACATGGACAGGACCGCCATACTGATATCTCAGACAGGTGGTGGATGCCGTGCGTCAAACTACATCGGCTTCTACCGCAGAGCCTTGGAAAAGATGGGCTTATCCCATGTTCCCGTCATCTCCATAAACATGGTGGGTCTGGAAAAAAATCCGGGCTTTACCCTGTCACCGAGCCTTGCACAGCACGGTCTCTATGCTCTCATGTTCGGCGACGTGTTCATGCGCTGCGTCTACGCCACAAGGCCTTACGAGCTGGTGCCGGGTTCCACGAATGAGCTTCACCGCAAGTGGGTAAGAGAGGTTTCAGCCTTCGTCGGCAACAGCAAACCCTTAAGCCACAGAAAATACAAGAACATGCTGCGAGCTATAGTTAAGGACTTTGACGAGCTTCCCAGAAAAGATATAATAAAGCCCAGGGTCGGTATCGTAGGCGAGATACTGGTAAAATTCCTGCCCGCTGCCAACAACTATCTGGCAGACCTTTTGGAAGCCGAAGGCGCAGAACCGGTAGTACCCGATCTGGCAGACTTCCTGCTCTACTGCCTGTACAACAACAAGTTCAAGGCTGAGGAACTGGGCATGAGCGAGAAATCCATGAAGAACTCACTGAACGGCATTAAGTTCCTGGAGTGGCTCAGAGCTGCCGCAAGAGAAGCTCTCGAGAAATCAGTTCATTTCTCCGCTCCGGCACATATAGACCACTTAGGCGAGATGGCAGAGCCCATCGTATCACTGGGTAACCAGACCGGTGAAGGATGGTTTTTGACCGGTGAGATGATGGAGCTGATACACGACAACTGCCCCAACATAGTATGTATTCAACCCTTTGCCTGCCTCCCCAACCACATCGTGGGAAAAGGCGTCATAAAGAGGATCAGACACGATTATCCGGAAGCCAACATTGTGGCTGTGGATTACGATCCCGGAGCATCCGAAGTCAACCAGCTGAACCGTATAAAACTTATGCTGTCTACAGCAATGAAAAACCTGAACAAAAAAAATCAGAATTAATGGATAAACTCAAAAAAAGCGCGAAAAAAGGATCCCGGAGGATCCTTTTTTTATGATCATTATTTTTTTGTACTGTGCTTTTGCATATCTGTCTTCAGTTTATTCTTGTTCTTGTACATCAGGTTGTCCGCGCGTTCAAATACAGTAGACACCTTTCTGTCACTATCAAACCTTGACATTCCGCATGCTATGACCACGTCACCGGAATCGCTGTTTTTCTTGTTGATCTTAGCAATCCTGTCCACGAGCTTGTCTATACTGTCATAGTCGCTCTCCATAGCTATCACGGCGAACTCGTCACCGCCTATCCTGAAAACTGTACTGTTGGCGAACACGCCGCATATGATGGCGCAGCCTTCCCTGATGTACGCATCTCCCGCCTGATGTCCCTTCGTATCGTTTATCTCCTTGAGACCATTGATATCGAAGACAACCACAGCAAACTTCTGAGGTATTCCATCCTCTATCATGCTGTTGAGATGAGACTCGGCATCAACGTAGGCATGTTTGTTTTTTACACCGGTCAGGGCATCGATATTGACGGCATCTCTTGCGGCTGAAAGATTCTTGGCATACTCCTGATCTCTCTTCACCTGGATGTCTATATTCGTAACGCCCACTATGAGCTGTTCCCTGCCGTTTTCCTCTAAGACCGCTGCCCTGAGGCATACATAAAAAGGCTCCCCTCTCAATACCATCCTGTAATTCAGGATGAATATACCGTTTTTTTCAATGGTGTCAAATACATTTTCCTTTGTGAGGGAGGTATTGAACAGGTCGAGATCCGCAGGGAATATCACCAAAGTGCTCTCTTTCCTCGCGCTTGCGAAGAAATCATCCCCCTCTTTGGTGAGATTCAATTCGTCACAGATGGGATCTGCACTGAACTCTATAAAGTGTCCCGTCTCTTTATCCACCGTATAATAGCAGATGCTGTCTCCGTACAGAGCATTAAACCTTCTGTATATGATCTGCTCTTCCCTGGCCTTCTCAAAGATTTCCTTTTCCTTCATCTGAGCATCAATGTCGCTGACACCGATCACTATGTGATTACCGTCTGTCCTGAGTTTAACCGCCTTGATGTTGATATATACGGGACTGCCGTTTCTCATCATCCTGTATGTAAGTGAATAAACACCATGTTCTTTTATGTTGCGCATGACGTTCTTCTTGGTGCAGGTTGAGAGGAAAGACTTTTGATCATCTTTATATACATGTATCTTTCCAATCTCCTTGCATTTTTTAAAGAATTCTTCGCCGTGTTTTTCGACTATCAGTTCACCCTTATCCGCTCCCGGATTGTAATCCACATAGCTCTCGTCATCCAGATCCACCAGATAGAGCTTGATATAGTCTGAAGAAAGAGCTCTCGCCAGGTAGGTGTAGTTTATCCCCATATCCCAATCACTTTTGGAATTGTATACCAGGATCACAGCCAATATGGCGACATTGCCGTTTACCGGGTTGCGGGCAATTCTGCGGATCAGCACATGCATGGAGTCTCCCACAGGAGTCCTCTCCTCCACCACTACCCTCTTACCGTCCTTCGCGCATTGCCTTGCGGCGGACATGAATATAGATCCCGGTCCCTTTATAAAGTCCTTGAAATACTGGATCTCCTTGCCATCATCCAATACCGGAAAATGACTTACTATAAACTCTCTGTGAGATTTATTTCCGCGTCTTACCTTTATACCTTCTTTTGTGACTTCCAGAACCGACATGGGCATGGTATTGAAATACTCGTCAAGGCTCGTCTCGTCACTGGGAGCCAAGGACAGATCATAAAGATTTATCCTGCTGATGGCATCATAATATCCCGCTTCGAGGGGATTCTCAAAACCAATGGACGTACCGTTCTCATATCTTCCCAAAAGCTCAAACAGCGGTATTGGCCTGCAATAGTAATAACCCTGATGTTTTATGCATCCGATCTCGCACAGAAAATCCGCCTGTTTCTTGTCTTCAACCCCGATAGCAGCTGTATCTACACCCAGGGCAGCAGCGAGCTTTACCATCTCGGTCATCACACGCTTGCTCTTCTTGCTCTTATCCATCTGTGTCACATATGACATATCCAGCTTGAAAAGATCAAAACCGATCTTCTGCAATAACTCCGGGGACATATGACCGCTGCCGTAGCCATCAAGCCAAACCTTAAAGCCCAGCTCTCTGAGGCGCTCGATCTGAATCTTGATGTAATGGAAATCATCGCAGAGCATCTCCTCTGAGATCTCCGTAGCCAAAAGCTTATGTTCAAGACCCGCCTCGTCCATTCGTATTTTGATCTCTTCCACCATGTCGCAGCAATCGAAATCAGACCTTGACAGGTTTACTGACTCAGTTACCAGATAAAGACCGGCGTCTTTCTGCATCTTCATCTTTTTGATGATCTGATCTACCACGAAAAGATCAAGCTTGTAGGTAAGTTTTGTCTCCTCCAGTATGGGTACAAACTCGGAAGGAGGGATCATGCCGTATTTGGGATCATTCCATCTTGCCAGTGCTTCCTCCGCACTGACCCTGCCGTTTGCGGATCTCACCACGGGCTGATGGTATACTGTGATCCATCCGTGTTCCAGCGCTTTCCCGATATTCTCTATGATGTATCTGCGCCTCTGAGACTGCTCTAAAAGCTTCTCACTAAAGAATCTGTAATGAGATTCCTTGGAACCTTTGATATGTTCACATGCCATCTTTGCCCTGTCGAGAGCTATGCTGATGCTGACCTCCTCGATGCTGTTTAAATACACTCCCACCATCATGGATACGGTCTTTCCGTCGTTTAAGCCCTTGGTGATCATGAACAGCTCGCCCAGCTTATCCTCCAGCCCCTCTGACACGGTAAATATGGCAAAGTGATCGCCTCTGATCCTGCCGCAGTTATCCTTGCCGAAAAGCTTTGCAAGAGTCTTTGCGATAGTCTTTAAGAGTTCATCACCCTCAGCCATACCGTATCTGTAATTGAAATCCCTTAAACGCGCAAGATTAATAAAGAGAATAGCTGTATCATAGCCTTCCCTGAGGAAACGCTTTCTGCCACTCTCTGCTAACATCATGAAATATTCCATCGAAAGAATGCCGGTCAAATTATCGTAATTTTCCATGTCGTTCCTCTCCCCTATAATGGATCATGCGTTACGCGATTGGCTTAAACCTCAGGCGTATACGCGGAAGCTTTTCAATGGTGTAGTAGAAATTCTCAGCCCAGTCTTCTCCCTGAGTCTCGTCGTTTCGTCCTGTAGCGGGAGGTGCAAAAATATTGAGATAAAGCTTTGTGCTGCCTTTCAACCTCCTGTTGAAGAAAGCAGGCATCAGGTCGATGCATTTGACACCCGGTGCTTTATAAAACCATCTGCCGTTTATCTCCATCATGAGGTTTGCATCCTCAAGCCCGTCTTCAAAATATGCCTCTGCGAATACCGGATCGTCTTCAAAATCCAGTTCCATCGCAATACCCTCGCAATCCTCAGCTCCTCCGAACCTTAAAGTTGCAGGCAGTTTGATGTCATCTGTATGCTCCATCCCCGGCTTGAAGAAATCCTCTTCGATTATCTTTTTATATTCTTTCAAAAGCGGTGTCTCGATACCGACGTTTGAATTATTGGGATCTGTGATCTCCAATCCCAGCCTTCCGTCGTCCCTGAACTGATACAGGGTAAAAGCGTTCACCGTCCTGTCATTGTCTGATTTTATAAGCTCAGCCATCTCCCGCATCATGAGAGCCTGATCGTAGGGTCCGGTCACATCGCCGTCGGCATTTAACTCCGACAGTACCAGCGGTTTATCTGCTCCTCCGCAGATCTCACCGAAACGTTTTTTGCTCTTCCGGAAGCACTCGAATATCTCACGGACATTACCGCGTTTGTGCTGGTTATTATCAAAGTCCGCAACCTCAAAAGGCCAGCCCCAGTTTAGTGCAAGATAATTATCGATGGACCATATATCTGTGGCACGAACAGCCTCTACGAACTCTTCCTCTTTTTCTATCTTCGGATCCGTCTCTTTGGTCCAGCATCCCGCACACAGCACCATCTTTACATTGGGAGCGTACTCTTTCATGATGCCCGTAAAACGCACATAAAAGTCTGCTATCTCCTGATAGGTCGCTCTCTTGGTAAAAGAAAACCAGTCTCCGGTGCACTCATGATTCATTCTCAGCAACACACGACCAAAAGGTCTAAGATCCTTTGCTATGGCTATAATGTGATCATCCGTCACCTTCGGATCCACCGTCAGCGTCAGCACCACATCCTGTCCGTG
>JAFYAD010000255.1 GCA_017540915.1 Lachnospiraceae bacterium | reverse complement strand
ATCCCGCAGATCCTTTTGTGTACCTTTGTCATTTGTGAGTGACAGTGTTATGTTCCCGCTGTTCCTCGAGATAAAATCGAGCCTGTTCCTGCGCCCGAAGCCTGCGAGGTATGAGTAGCAGTTTTTTATCTTTCCGGTGTTTACAGCAACAAATCCACCCAGTTGTTTTTCTGTATCAGACATTTTGTTTTATACCATATTCAGATTCCAGACAAAGAGTGCAATAAAAAACAGCGCTATCGTGTTTATGAGCGATAATGCCAGCACCAACCAGACAAGCTTTTCAGTGTTCCTTGCGGTGTGTTGGCTTGCCATCTGAAACAGGCTCTCGTCAAGGTCACGAAAGAGGTCTTCCGTTTTCTTGTCAGACCGACGTATCATGGCGTTAAAGGCTGCATTTTCATCCGAGGAAAGCTGTTTGAGCCTGTCTGCTGTTTTTCTGATGTATTCCTGCCCGTAAGGAGAGGATGAAAATACCCGGTTTTTCCGGGCACATCTTAAGATCGATTCAAGCTGGTCGGGGTTATCGTCTTCTGTTTTCAGTGTTAATTGTCCGATAGCACAAAGGACTATATTATCGTCTTCTCTGCTCATTTTCGCTATTTAAAATATCTTTTTTCAAGAAAAGCTATATCTACTATACATATATCGACTGAAACGCTATTAATATTAGCACATTTTTTGATAAAAGTCTAATAATTTATTTATCCGCTCGAAACCAAGGGCTACTGTTCAAGTTTTTATATGGCTGTATATACAATGCTATTCAGTTTATCATGCTAGTTTTGACAGATTCGAGGAGGCCAGTAATGGAAAAAACCAGACTCTCGAAAAGATTGAAACAATTAAGGTGTGCATATTCGTATACCCAGGATTATGTTGCCTCATTTTTGGGTGTTATCCGGCAGACGTACAGTCATTACGAGACCGGACGTTGTGTGCCGCCAACCCAGACTTTGTATAAGCTCGCAGGTCTTTATAAGATTTCTGTGGAGGATCTTTTGCATCTGTCGGTAGAGATAGACCGTGACGAATACTATGATGCTCCTTCGCCGTCGACATCCAGTGAGGATCTCTCCGAATATCTGGATTATTACAATGACAGTTTTAACCGCAAAAAATACCGTTTTTTCTCAAATGATGAGAAGGAACTGCTGTTTTTGTTTTCCATGCTTGACGAGGAGGATAAGCGAGAGATCATTGAGTTTACCAGAATAAAAGCAAAAAAATACAAAAAAACTCCTTAAGCATTCAGGAAAAAGTAAGGTTTGTGTATATTTTTCCCGGTTCCCAAAACTGCCGGCTTCGCTTTCTGCTTTTTTTATCAAAATGTATTAAGCCCGAAGGTCATAGACTTTCGGGCTGTTTTACTGTTTTATAACAATTTCTTGTGAAAACCCACTTGAATTTTTTGTGGAATTTTGATAGATTTATAAGTGTACGATTTTACAGAGGAAGAAAAGCGGAGGTAGATGGTATGGCTACTATTATAGGAGACGGCATTACATTTGACGATGTGCTTCTGGTACCGGCATATTCGGAAGTTACACCCAACATGGTATCACTTGTCACGAATCTTACAAAGTCCATAAAGCTCAACATTCCCATGATGTCAGCGGCTATGGACACAGTGACGGAGCATCGCATGGCGATCGCTATGGCGCGTCAGGGCGGTATAGGTATCATCCACAAGAACATGTCTGTTGAAGAGCAGGCAGACGAAGTGGACAAGGTCAAAAGATCAGAAAACGGTGTTATCACCGATCCGTTCTCTTTATCAGAGGAGCATACGCTCCACGATGCCGATGAGCTGATGGCAAAATTCAGGATCTCAGGCGTTCCCATCACCAAAAACGGCAAACTGGTAGGTATCATCACCAACCGTGATCTTAAATTTGAGACCGATTACAGTAAATCCATTAAGGAATGCATGACTTCGGAGAATCTGATCACAGCGCCCGAGGGCATCACACTGGACGAGGCAAAGATGATCCTCGCCAAAGCCCGCAAGGAAAAGCTTCCCATAGTGGACAAAGACTTTAATCTCAAGGGTCTCATCACTATAAAAGACATTGAAAAGCAGATAAAATACCCGTTGTCGGCAAAAGACGCTCAGGGGCGTCTGTTATGCGGTGCCGGAGTGGGTATCACGAGCAACATGATGGAGCGTGTGGATGCGCTGGTTGCAAGTCATGTTGATGTTATAGTAGTGGATTCTGCCCATGGTCATTCAAAGAACATCCTGACAGCAGTTTCCAATATAAAGGCCAAATATCCGGACCTTCAGGTTATCGCAGGCAATGTTGCCACAGGCGAGGCCACAAAGGCTCTTATTGATGCGGGAGCGGATGCGGTAAAGGTCGGCATAGGACCGGGCTCTATATGTACGACACGTATAGTGGCAGGTATAGGTGTTCCGCAGATCACGGCAGTCATGGATTGCTATGCGGTAGCCAAGGAATACGGTATTCCGATCATCGCCGACGGCGGTATCAAATACTCGGGAGATATGACGAAGGCTCTTGCAGCGGGCGCATCCGTATGTATGATGGGCTCAATGTTTGCAGGATGCGATGAAGCTCCCGGAACATTCGAGCTTTATCAGGGACGTAAGTACAAGGTATACAGAGGTATGGGATCCATCGCAGCCATGGAGAACGGCTCAAAGGATCGTTACTTCCAGGAAAATGCCAAGAAGCTCGTTCCCGAAGGTGTTGAGGGCAGGGTTGCATATAAGGGTTCGGTAGAAGATACCGTATTCCAGATGATCGGCGGTATCAGATCGGGTATGGGATATTGCGGCTGTGCCACCATTGAGGAGCTTAAGACAAAGAGCAAATTTGTCAAGATCTCCGCTGCTTCCTTAAAGGAATCACATCCTCACGATATTCATATCACCAAGGAAGCTCCTAATTACAGCATAGAAGATAAATGACAGCATGTTTTGCATAATTCATGTGTTGCCTTTTTAACACGATCACAGTTTTGTTGTTTTTCTGTTCGATTTTTTGTCTGAACTGTCGTTTTCTGGTATTGTGATCGATAATACAAAGGATCTGTAAACAATTAACCTGAGCATCCGGCTCAATAGATTTGTTTGCAGCTCTTAATGTTTGAAAGGGGAAAAACGTTATGGGATTATTTGATGCATTCAGAAAAAAAGAGGAAGCCGGATGGATGGTCTTCGTGACCAAGATCAATGGCAAAAGATACAGGATAGTTGCGCCGGACATGGGAGTTGCCCAGCAGATGCTGGTGGAGAGATTCGGAGCAAAGGGTGAGGGTGCATCAATGTCCGAAGAGCCTGATCCGGAGTACAAAAAGTTTTACAGTCATTATACACCGGGAGTGTATGAGACCAACTAATATGCGTGATGCTCCCGAACGGCGGTATACATGCGGTATACCTGCGGTCGGGACAGCATCATATTTATTTTATATGCGGGGTCGCAGTGGATACATCAGGAGATATCCTCCAGTATTTTTTTCAGCTCCACGATATGATCCCTGAATTCAGCCGCTGCTTCGAAGTTAAGCTCAGAAGCGGCTTTTTTCATTTTCTTTTCTATGTCGCTTATCATCTTCGTGAGTTCTGCTTTATCCATAGATGAGGGATCTTTTTCATAACGCAGCTTATCTGTCTCAACCTTCTTGGAGATGGATATGAGATCACGCACGCTCTTTTTGATGGTGGTGGGCGTGATATTGTGCTCCTTGTTGTATTTTTCCTGTATTGCGCGCCTTCTGTTGGTTTCGGAGATGGCGGTGTTCATGGAGTCCGTCATGTTGTCTGCGTACATGATGACACGGCCGTCTGAGTTTCTGGCGGCACGGCCGATGGTCTGTATCAGCGAGGTGGCGGACCTTAAGAAACCTTCCTTGTCTGCATCCAGAATGGCTACCAGGGTTATCTCGGGGATATCCAGACCTTCTCGCAGGAGGTTGATTCCCACCAGCACATCAAAAACGTCAAGGCGCAGATCTCTTATAATCTTGGTGCGCTCTAGGGCGTCGATGTCTGAGTGGAGATATTTTACACGGACGCCGGCTTCTTTGAGGTAGTCGGTGAGATCTTCAGCCATTTTTTTAGTCAGAGTCGTGACCAGGACCTTGTTGTGTTCTTTGGTCTCTTTCCTGATCTCTGTCAAAAGATCGTCGATCTGGCCTTTTGTGGGTTTAACTGTGACAGAAGGATCCAAAAGTCCCGTGGGACGGATGATCTGCTCCGCACGCAGAAGCTCATGCTCCTCTTCGTAGGTGTTGGGAGTGGCGGATACAAAGAGCATACGGTCAATCTTGGCTTCGAACTCGCTGAAATTCAGCGGTCTGTTGTCGAGAGCGGATGGCAGTCTGAAACCGTAGTCCACCAGAGTGGTCTTGCGGCTTCTGTCGCCTGCGTACATTCCTCCTATCTGGGGGATGGTGATGTGGCTTTCGTCCACGATTATGAGATAGTCGTCCTTAAAGTAATTCATCAGTGTCATGGGCGTTGCACCCGGTTCTGTGAAGGCAAGGTGTCTTGAATAATTCTCAATGCCGCTGCAGAAACCGGTCTCCTTCAGCATCTCTATATCAAAGTTGGTGCGCTCCTCGATGCGCTGGGCTTCTATGAACTTGTCATGGGATTTAAAATATTTTACCCGTTCATTCATCTCTGCTTCAATATTGTCGCAGGCTTTGAGGATCTTTTCCTTCGGGGTGACGTAGTGTGAAGCGGGGAATATGGCAATATGGGACAGCTCTTTTTTGATCTCGCCGGTGAGTATGTCAAACTCGCAGATGCGGGATATCTCATCGAAATCAAACTCTATTCGCACAGCCTGATCAAAGGTGCTGGCGGGAATGATGTCCAGCACATCCCCGTGGAGCCTGAAAGATCCGCGGGTAAAATCCATTTCGTTTCTGGTGTATTGGATCTCTATGAGTTTTTTTGCGAGATCCGTCACGTCCATCACCTGTCCGGGACGCAATGATATCATCATTCCCAGAAAGTCTTCCGGGGAGCCCAGACCGTAAATGCATGATACGGAGGATACCACGATGACATCCCGCCTTTCTGTGAGGGATGCGGTGGCGGAGAGCCTTAATCTGTCTATCTCGTCGTTGATGGAGGAATCCTTGGCAATGTATGTGTCGGATTGCGGAACATAGGCCTCCGGCTGGTAATAGTCGTAATAACTCACAAAATATTCCACAGCGTTCTCCGGAAAGAATTCTTTCATCTCGGAATACAGCTGGGCTGCAAGGGTTTTGTTGTGGCTCATGATGAGGGTTGGCATATTGAGAGCCTCGATGATGTTGGCCATGGTGAAGGTCTTGCCGCTGCCTGTAACACCGAGCAGGGTCTCAAACTGGTTGCCGCTTTTAAAGCCGTTTACCAAAGCCTCGATTGCCTGCGGCTGGTCACCTGTGGGTTTGTATTCGGAGTGAAGTATGAATTTGTCCATGATTTATCCTTTTCTACTATTGAACGAAATTTCGTGGCTTTTTGATGTTTTAAGCCAACCTGTTTTACTACCATAGACCGTGGGCAGATCCGGCTTTATGGGATGATCCGGCTTGCGGTTGAGTCCCGGCGTCAGGAGCTTTCCTCATCGGGGGTGGGTTGCTCAACGCAAAACAGGGCGAGGATCGCGTTCCTCCTGATGCTGTCAAGTTTTTCCGCCTTGCTCTGAAGGGCTTCTTTGGCTTTTTTTGCTTCTTCCTCCGGCATGGTCTTTTCGTACATATCCAACAGCAGCCGGTAGCTGTTCAGAACGTCGCTTTCTATATCAGTGGAATATTCAAGGATCTCCCGTGCTTCGCTGTATTTCCCGCTTTCGTAAAGCGCTGTCCCAAGTCTTGCCAGGATGGATATAAGTTCGGTGTAGCAGGTGTCCGCCGCGCTTAAGACAGTGATGTTGGCGGTACCGTATTCAAGCTTTAAGTCGGTGTTGGACTTGCCGTTCAAGTTCAATATCTTTTTGCCCGAGAGGGCGTTGAGCTCTTCAAAGTAATCCGCCCGGTCCGGTCCGGAGGGTGAAGACTGCGAAAATTGCTGCGCCGTATCATATATCCGGCCCGGGATCTCGATATATGGAAGGTTGGAAATGTCCTTTTTGCGGACCGCATTTGCGGATTGTTCCCGATCCCAGAAATCCTGTTTTGATTTTTCAAAAGATTTTGTGGATTTATTGCGCAAATGTGATAAAATGCCTAATAATAATGCGATTATAAAGAGCGAAGGCGCTGTTTTTATAAGTGCAAATATAATATTCATGGGGATCCTTTCCCAAATATATGGAGGTTGTCATGTTTAATTTCAAAAAATCAAAAAAAACACGTATCATAACTTCTGTGATAATACTGGTGGTGATACTGGCGATGCTGCTCACACCGTTGATCGCCGCAATGGTATAGCAGATTTTTCGTAAATACCCACAGCGAGGATTATCTCACCACAACATCTAAGCGAAGCTATTGTACCATTATATACGAAAAAAATCCACAAAAGCAGAGGATAAGATCGTATATTTTTGGTATTTAACACGGGGCGTGTTGTGGTAGGATAAACCGTGGATAAATAGGTGATCGCAATACGGAAATATAATCTGTGAGGAATATATCATGAAAAAGAGATTGGTAGCGGCGGTAATAGCGGCACTGGCTTTCGCAGTCATACCGGGCACAAAGGTTTCGGCTGATTCGGCCGACAGGATTTCGGACAATATATATATAGGTGGAGTCGATGTGGGCGGCATGACCGAGGGCGAGGCGGTCAGCGCTGTGAGCGAATATGTGGAAGAGCTCGGAGAGAAGACCATCCATATGACATTCGCTGATAACGAGGTCAGCGCCCAAATATCCGATTTCGACCTTAAATGGAACAATAAAAATGCTGTGGGAGAGGTTGTCAAC
The DNA here is from genome assembly GCA_017540915.1 of Lachnospiraceae bacterium. The sequence continues at coordinate 2,718 of JAFYAD010000255.1, read as the reverse complement.
ATAGGCAAGACAGGCAATATCATCGAGCGTTACAAGATCATGAAGGATCTTGAGCACGAGAATGTACATGTTGAACTGGATACCTCAATAGATGAGTCTCTCATAGGCCCGTTTGTGGAGACCAGAATCTGCGTATACAACATCAAACCACAGGATTACAGCCTGAAGAGGGTGGATGGAGAGTTTGTGATCTCCGATGGCAATAACGGGCTTTCGGTAGATAAGGCGGCCGCAGAGAAGAGTATTTCAGAGCTTATAGCTACGGCGCTGGAAGACGACGGTGAGACCTCTTACACCGTAGAGATTCCCGCAGAGGTTACAAAACCAACCTATAAAAAAGAGGACTTCGAGCTTGTGACCGACGTTCTGGGAACATTTACAACGGATTTTTCAAGCTCCGCATGGGGACGTTCGCAGAATGTTAAAAACGGTGCTTCCAAGATCGACGGCACGGTGCTGTTGCCGGGTGAGGAGCTTTCTGTTTATGATCTTGTAAATCCCATGACGGCGGAAAACGGCTACGAGCTGGCCGGATCCTACGAGAACGGCTCAGTGGTGGAAACATACGGCGGAGGTATATGCCAGGTTTCTTCAACCCTCTATAATGCGGCTATCCGCGCTGAGATGAAGATAGAGGAAAGATATCCTCATTCCATGGTGGTGTCATATGTACAGCCCTCTATGGATGCCGCAATGGCAGGCACATACAAAAATCTAAGATTTTCAAATCCCTATGATTACCCGGTTTACGTAGAGGGATCTACATACAATGGCAAGATCACCTTCACTATATATGGTCATGAGACCAGACCGGCAAACCGTGAAATCAGCTTTGTGAGCGAGACCACAGGCACCACGGAGGCGAAGGTTCAGTTCACCAAAAACTCGGGACAGCCGGTAGGATATGTTAATACAACACAGGGCTCTCATCAGGGCAAGAGCGCACAGTTGTGGAAGATCGTGACTGTGGACGGAGTGCAGGAGAGCAAGGAGATATTCAACCGCAGCAATTACACAGCAAGTCCCCGTATCATAGATGTGGGAGTTGCAGGAGCATCGTCGGATCAGCTTTCACAGATCAATGATGCCATAGCATCCGGCAGCGAAGACAATGTTCGCTCCGTATGTGCTTCTCTCAAGAATTCTGCCGAAAAGCCTGCAGATTCCGACAGTGGTTCGGGTTCGACAGACAGCGGATCGGGCAGCACAGACAGCGGATCGGGCAACACGGATACAGGCAGTACAGATACGGGCAGTACAGATACAGGCAGCACAGATACGGGCAGTACAGATACGGGCAGCACGGATACAGGCAGCACTGATACAGGCAGCACCGATACGGGCAGCACCGATACGGGCAGCACAGATACAGGCAGCACAGATACAGGCAGTACGGATTCAGGCTCGACAGAGACGGCTCCCTCCGACGGAGGCACAGACGGCGGGGAAACCACAGAAACACCGGGTACTGACGGAGAGTAGACAATATGAAAACCGGCAGAGTATCGGATATCATATATAAAAGATCGATAGTTCTACCGCTGGCAAGGCAGAGGGCGCAGAATGCAGATGGAGTGCAGACGGAGCGCAAAGCAGGCTTTCAGGGATTCGAGATGTTTTCCGGGTGCTTTACCGGTCATTATCATGACGCGGGTCTGCGTTCGGTGATATATGCTGCCAACAAAGCCTTTGCAGCCGGGATGAAGCCTGCGGGGATGATACTCTCGCTGTATGTTCCGGAGCGCCTCTCCGAAAAGAAAATGTCGGAAATGGCAGCGCAGGCGGATCTGTATTGTTTTAAGACCCTGGGTATCGATCCTATCGGGGTCAGCGTATATATAGACGATCACATAGATGATCCACATTATGTCATGGCAAACGCTGTGTGTGTCGCATCTCCGGACGAAGATCATTATAGTATACCGGATCGGGACCCAAAGGCGGGATATGACATAGTCTTCACCGGATGGATCGCTCTGGCGGCGGCATCCGATATAGCTTTCCGAAAAAAAGATGAGCTTCGTACAAAGCTTCCGGATCACATCACAGACAGGGTGAAGGCTTCAGAGGATCTCTTGTCTGTGGCAAAAGCCGCAAAGTGTATCCGGGATTATGCCAAAGACAGAGGAAAGCATGTTTTTATGCAGGCGGCTTCTGAGGGCGGTATTTTGACGGCTCTGTGGGATATAGGAGAGCGATATGATCTGGGACTTACCGCAAACGGACGGGATATCCCCATGGAGCAGGAGATAGTGGAAGTTTGTGAGTTCTATGATCTTGATCCTTATCGCATGGATTCGCAGGGATGTCTTTTAACGGCAACAGAGGACGGCGAAGCGCTGTGCGAATACCTTTATGAACATGGCGTGGAAGCAGGCGTCATCGGAAGTTTCACAGATTCAAATGACCGCAGGATACTCATGGATGAGGAATACAGATATCTTGAACCCTTCAGGGGAGGGGTAATACAGGTTCCGTAAATGGCTGAAGAGTGCATGGGAACCGCCCCGGGAAGGGAACATATTATATACATGGGAGGCAGGATATGAGAGAGAAGATTTTAGCTTTTATCGAAAAAAACAGCAGGATAGATCTTGATGAGATAGGCAGGAGCCTCGGAGTTGACAGGGTTACCGTCATGAATGAGCTGGAGGCCATGGAAGACGAGCATATCATATGCGGATATCCTACCATGATAGACTGGGATAAAGCCGGTAT
>JAFYAD010000254.1 GCA_017540915.1 Lachnospiraceae bacterium | reverse complement strand
TGCTCCGGACTGCGCCAGATCGACTCTCATGCGGCTGCGTTCCAGGAGACCGGATATAACCTCAAGATTCATCTCATTGTCGTCGATCACCAAAACCCTGGCGCCGGGCGCCATAATGTAGGTCTCCTCTTCCTCCCCGGCTTCCCTGATGATGTTGATGGTGCGCGAGATATCACCTATAGGAGCACCATCCACCACCGACACCGGCATGAAGACCGTGAATACAGATCCCTCACCGTAAACACTCTTCACATTTATATCTCCGCCCATAAGCTTCACATAAGTGTAGGCTATACTGAGTCCGAGACCTGTGCCTTCTATGTTCCTGTTCTTGGTCTGTTCCAGTCTGTCAAAGGGCTGAAAGAGCTTTTCCACATCTTCCTCACGGATTCCGATACCTGTATCTTTTACAGTAAGTATGAGTTTAGTCCTGCCTTCCGGCATACCGTCGATATCCGCGTTCAGCATAACCTCCACAAAACCGTCATTCGTGTATTTCACGGCATTGTTGATGATATTCAACATGACCTGCCTGATCCGGGTCTCATCTCCGCACAGCTTTACCGGGATCCCGGATGCAACATCAAATGAAAAATTCAGATTCTTGTCTTCAGCCCGTTTTTTTACAATATTCACGAGATCATTTATGACCGGTCGAATGTCGAAATCATTTTCCACCAGCTCTGCCTTCCCCGACTCGATCTTGCTGAGATCCAGTATACCGTTTATGATGGACAGCAGCATGTTGCCGGCGGATTTTATATCCTGGGCGTATTTCAGGATCCTGGGATTATTCTTTGCCTCCCTTAGTATCATCTCATCCATGCCTAGTATGGCATTCATCGGAGTGCGGATCTCATGGGACATATTTGCCAGGAAATTGGTCTTGGTCTCGCTGGCTCTGACTGCCATGGCGGCCTTTTCCTGGGCCTCGCGCACAGCAAAAAGTTGATGGAGAATACCCAGCATCACCGTCCAGAAGAGACCCACTATGATAAACGTGCCGACACGGCTGTCCTGAGTCAGCACACGACTGATCAACTCTATCGCACATGATACCGCCAGTCCACCCACTCCTATATAGCTGAGCAGGTATTTTCTGTATGATCCGTCCCTGAAATCCTGTACCATGGCGAAGACCACTCCGGATATCACTACTCCCTCGATCAATGCGATAACATATTTCAGCGACGAATAGTCTGCCACCTTTGTGAAATGCAGCAGGATGCACACCAATGCTGACACTTCCAGCAGAAGAGTCAGTATCACATACAGCTTTCTGTATCTGTTTTCCTGCAAAACTTCAAGGTAAAAAATAAAGGGGAAAGGCACGAGCAATATCATGAGAAAAGACATTACTCCGTCCACGGAATCGAGTAGAAAAGCATTATAAAAATATCCTGAATCAAAGATCAGCCACACGGCTGTGAATAAAACTCCTGTACCCAACACCATTATAGGTGTTTTCATCTTCCGGAAAACACGCAGTATAAAGCCTATGATGATGGCCATAAAGGCGATTATCAGGAGAGAAAAAACAAACACAAGTCTGCCCATTGACAGACCCGCTATTCTCTCCGTTTCGGTAACCCCATATTGTGCGTGACCGGCTATGGGACTTTGAACTATCAGACACAAAAAAACCAGCAGGGAGAAGAGTATCAACCCTGCAAAAAAAATCTTGATGAATAAATATAATTTATCTGTAACCGGTTTCATATAGGTCCCACCATCGGATTTGCCAACTATCCCAAAACATCAATGATCCTTGCCACGAGCTCGGATTTTTTGGAGGGTTTCACCACATATCCCTGAGGTTTTAGCTCCACCAGAAGATTTATGACTCTGTCACGGTCTGCAAGTCCGGTCAGGAATATGACGGGAATATCCCGCAGTTTCTCATCAGACCTCATGACCTTCAGCATCTCGGGGCCGTCCATATCCGACATCATGTAATCCAGCAGTACCAGATCCGCCTCCTGCTTGTCAAGGAACCTCAGCGCCTGTCTTGCACCGTTTACAAGGGTCACATCATAAAACTCCCTGAGCTGATCCCTTATAAGGGCAAGCTGCTGTGAATCGTCATCCACCACCAGAATACGTTTTCTGCGAAATGCCCTCTCATTGACATATTCCGAGATCATAGGCAGTTCACTGAAACCGTTCTTTTCAAAATATGCCTCAAGCTCCTCCAGTTTCATATAGAGAGATACCAGCGATACCGGCCTAGGCAGCAAAAAGAGTTTCTCTATCTCGGTCTCATTTAAAAAGATCTTTCTGTCCTCGTCATTGGTGACAACGAATATCTTGAATGAAGATCCGCCCGTACTGTTGCACAGCACATTATATATCTTGGCAGACTCCGGACTCTCGTTGCCCAGACAAATTATGATGATATGCGGCATGGAAGTGAGCACCGTGTCTATGATTGCTTTCTTTGAAGCAGCGCATTTCATGGGCTCATACCCTCTGTCCTGCAGAAGGTGATCGCAGATATCATTGGCGATCCTCCTGTTTTTGCCCGTGACCAAAATACGTAATCTCATAATAAAACTCCTGAATATAACCCGTCCATAGTAACCTCTTCAATAACTATGCATTCATTCTACCATCCGGCATTCTTTTGTCAAGACAGCCTGTGTATTCAGTCGGATTACCGGTATGATCAGTTTCCGATCCCACTGATAAGATACGAATGATCTAACGGTCCCGAACCGGATCCCAGATCCAGCATTGCCGATAACGCGCCGGAAATATAGGTCTTGGCGTTTGTCACCGCTGTTTTCATATCTATGCCCAGTGCAAGATTTGAAGCTATGGCGCTGGAGAGTGTGCAGCCCGTACCGTGTGTATTGGGATTATCTATACACTCACCGTAAAACCATGTTGTCTCTTTTCCGTCATACAGCAAGTCATTTGCAGTGTTATGCCCGTGTCCGCCCTTTAGCAGAACTGCCACGCCGAAAGACTCATGGATCCGCTTTGCAGCATCTTCCATATCTTTTTCAGAGTTTATGTCCAATCCTGTCAGAACAGACGCCTCCGGAATATTGGGTGTTATGACATCCGCTATGGGCAAAAGACTGCTCTTCATGGTCTCAAGCGCCTCGTCTGACAAAAGCTTCGATCCGCTGGTGGACACCATCACCGGATCCACCACTATATTCCGCGCCTTGTAAAATGTCAGCTTTTCCGTAACTATCCTTATAAGATCCGGTTCGGCCATCATTCCCGTCTTTACCGCATCCGGGAAAATATCCGTAAACACACTGTCCAGCTGCTGAGCCAAAAACTCCGGTGTCACGCAAAAAACGCCCTGCACCCCCATCGTATTCTGCGCTGTCAGCGCAGTTATGGCGCTCATGGCATAGACTCCATGCGCCGTCATAGTCTTGATGTCCGCCTGTATTCCTGCTCCTCCGCTGGAATCGCTGCCTGCTATGGTGAGGGCTGTTTTCTTTTTACTGATCTGCATTTTTATCTTGTAGCTCCTTCCTGTCTCATGCTACAGGCAACCGCATTTGTGGCAGAACCTGTAGAATGCCTGTAAAACTACTGTGACCTGAACGATTTGTCAAAGCCTCATACAGTGTGCCTTCAGCTCCATCGCCGCCGCCTTCACATCCGGCTTCGCAAAAATACCGCTCACAACCGCAACGCCTGCAATCCCTGTACCTCTTAACCCATCAATATTCGTCTCATCGATGCCACCTATGGCCACCACCGGGATGTCTACTGCATCTGTTATGCTGCGCAACGTCTCCATGGACATGGGTCTGGTATCAAGCTTTGTGGATGTTCCGAACACCGCTCCGCTGCCCAGATAATCCACCCCCGCTTCCTGCGCAAGCCTTGCCTGTTCCACGGTCTTCGCGGTAACGCCTATTATGGCTGAATCACCCAGTATTTTCCGTGCTTCCCCCGGATCCATGTCTGACTGTCCCAGATGAACTCCGTCCGCCCCCGTCTCTTTCGCAAGATCAACATCATCATCTATGATAAGAGGTATGTTCTTCTGTCTGCAGATATCACGAAGACGGATTGCCGTCGCTTTCTTGATTTCCGGATCACCGTTTTTTTCACGGAACTGCACCATGGTGACACCGCCCTCAATAGCTGCTTCCACCTGGGCTGCAAGTCCATCCTCCCCAGCCCATCTGCTGTCTGTCACAGCATAGAGCAGAAGATGTGATCTCATATTTACCTTGTATGTGTTCTCTGTCATGATATTACTTCCCCGGTTTTGTTACTCTTTGGTTGCAATTCAGTAGCACTATTTGTCGAATCATCAACCCAGCAGTGACATCACGCCCTGTGTGGACTGATTCGCCTGAGCTAACATGTTCTGTCCTGCCTGTTCTATAGTATTATGCTTGCTGTAATTAACCATCTCTTTTGCCATATCGGTGTCACGGATGCGGGATTCGCCCGCCTGACTGTTTTCGGCTGTATTCTGATCTATCTTGTAAGCATATTCAAGCCGGTTCTGCGCAACGCCGAAGATCGTCCGAACCTTTGATATCATGGAAATTGCGTCATCCGTCTGACGGATTGCTGCCTCCGAGAATATATAATCTTTAATACAAACCCGTATACAGTTTATATCGGATAAAAAAGGAAAAAAGATTAGCTATGGATAATATTCATTAGTCTTCGATAATGAAACTGTAAATCGACTTCACATTAGATCAATCATCTTAGATACACGTTTTTTCTTTTCAAGTGAGCATTTTTTTAATTGTTTTGCTATTACTCTATCAACATCTTCCTCTTCGGACTCTTCTGCATCATAGGTATATTCATGATGCAGAAATCTGTCAACACTGCACCTCAGAATATTTGCGATATTCACCAAAGCCGTCAACGACGGATTAGCACGACCACACTCTATGTTTGAAATATGGCTCGGATTAATCTCCAAAATTTCCGCCACATGCTCCTGCGTGATATTTAATTCCTGTCTCCGCTTTTTTATATTCATTCCAATCTCGATAAAATTTAACTCGTTCATATTTTCGCCACCCTTTGAAAAACATGATAAACGGAAATTATCTCAATGTTTGTAGCATTCAGAGTTATGCTATACGATTTTTGTGGCTTTTTTAATGGTGCAGCACAAAATATTATTAGTTATAACTAAACTTTATATCGTTCTTACCGATACAAACATTGTTGGGATTGACAGCAATTTACTACAGAAATACTTGATTCCCGGTTATTTCGGCAAACAGCGACAGACATCCATCAGGACGGAGATAAGCAACAATGATAATACAACATAATCTTTTGGCTAATTTCACACAACGCGAGCTTAAGATATCTGGCTGATGCCAAAAAGCAACTCTGCCGTCACTTGATTTTTTCTCTGTAATACGATATAAAAGTATTTGTGTCTGATGTTCATGCAAAAAGCGTGATTTGGAGGAGTTGTCATGGGAAAAAGATCGATACGTGAAAACAAGAACATATATCAGCTCAGTCGAGAGGCTCTTGACCTCACGAGGGAACAGGCCGGTGAACTGTTGGAATTCATATCACCCGATAAGATCGAAAAAATAGAGAGCGAGAAAATGCTGCCACATCCCGAGGATGTCCTGGCCATGTCCAAGGCATACAAAACGCCGCAGCTGTGTAATTACTACTGCTCGCATGAATGTCCCATCGGTCAGATCTATGTTCCCGAACTCCAGATGAAGGATCTGTCAGGCATCATACTTGAAATGATAGCAACACTAAACAGGATAAACAAAGAAAAAGACCGCCTCATAGAAATAACCGCAGACGGACAGATCACTGAGGACGAATATGAAGATTTCAAAAAGATCCGCAGCGAACTATCAAAGATTTCAATGTCGGTTGATACCTTATCCCTCTGGGTTGACAAATCCATTGCGGACGGTAAGATATCCGATATCATCAACGAATAATTATAAAAAAGGAGGAATTTTCCAATGATTAAAAAAGGCTTTTTCAAATTTTTTACTGCGTCCGTTCTCGGATTGGCACTTGCTGTTTCCGCGGTACCAACTCAGCCGGTTAAGGCTGAAAACCAAATTGATATGGGAACCGTGGGCTTCGATACAACATATGACGGAGAATTTGATGGAATGGATACCCATATCTATAAGTTTTCTCTTGATTCATCAGGAACCGTAGACTTTAATTACTCGTTTGACAAAGACTGGTGCACATTCGTTGTGTTTGATGAATCCGGCAGCAGATTCATTGACCGTCATGCATCTACTATAAAAGGAGGGGCTACCTACAACGATTCTCTGATTCTTCTCGGAGGAGATTATGAGATAAAGTTATTTAACAGCGATTTCGCCGCTCCCGATACTCACAAATCATATTCATTCTCATTATCTTTTACAGACGCTAAGGAAACCGCATCCGAGTCGTATAGCAAACGAAATAATGAGACTACATCTGCAACTTCATACAAGCTCGGCAAGAAGATCAAAGCCCTGCTCACAGACAATGACAGCGTCGACATATACAAATTTGATATGAAAAAAGACGGCTTTGTTACATTAAAACTTGACAGCGATGTCAAGAGCGTGAATGTAGAAGTCAACTCATCATTTGGAGATATAAAAAACAGCACAAGCAATATCGAGCCCGGAAAACACGAGTATAAGTATTTCTGTGCTAAAGGTACATATTATTTTACATGTAAAGAGAATCCCACCAATATCGGAACCGACACAGGCATTTACTCTTTCACCCTCAAACAGGAAAAGTTTCCCACTGTTGCTGTTAAGAAGGTCACGAGTTCATACAGCGGTCAGCTTACAGCAACATTCGGTCGCAATGAATATGTAAGCGGTTACGAAGTACAGGTCGCAACCGACAGCAAATTTAAGAAAAACACAAAGAGCAGTACCACATCATACAGCAATGATACAGTTTCTATCTCCGGGCTCAACAAAAATACTTCTTACTATGTGCGTGTCAGAACATATGTTAACGCAGGCGGCAAGAAATACTACTCACCCTGGACAGTCTGGGGAAAGAAAGGAAATCTTAAGAGCATAAAAGTCAAAGGCTAAAATTAGGGATGGCATTTCACCTTCCGATATTAAAGAAAAATATGAAGCCTACATAAATGCAGAATCCATCACAAAGAGTCTGTTTCGCATACTTGCGAAACAGACTCTTTCAAAATCAAACCTATATCTTTTTTAATCCTGATTAATTCGATTATTCGTAATCCACAATGTTCACCCAGCTGAGCAGGAATTCCCGTTCCTTTTCATTTCCCTTGACTGACTGGGAAGCTGCCACGATAGGCATCCATTTCTGAACGTACTGCTTTGCGGTATCGCTCTTCTTGCAGAAGATGTTGAGGTACTTCTCAGCCATTTCTTTTTTGCCCTCGAGGCAGAAGAGAAGGTAAGTTCTGGCAACATCGGCAGAAGCGTTACCCTGTGTAACATGTGCCCAGTCGATAACGTATGCCTTGTCGTCTGCAGTGATAATGACATTCGATGGATCGAAGTCACCGTGGCAGATCTTGGTATGTTTCGGAAGACCTTCCAGTCTGGTGTGAAGCTCATACCTTGTGGTAGCATCCAGATTTGTCATGCTGATCTTTCTGTTCATCTTGCTCTTAAGCTTTGTGAGCAGCGGGCTCCTCTTGCTCTGGATCTCCAGCTGGATATCCACAAAGCGATCCAGATACTCATCTATCTTATCCGGGTTTTCCTCCATGAGCTGAGCGAGAGTCTTGCCCTCGATATACTCATATACGATAGCCCATTTTCCATCGACTACCGTTACCTCGTAAAGCTTGGGAATATTAAGTCCCGTCTCCTCGATCCTGGCCTGATTGAGTGCCTCATTCAGAATATCGGACTTTGAATAATCCTCACTGAAAACCTTTATACATTTATCTCCGTCGCGGTATACGGTCTTTTTGCCTCTTTCCGCGATCACATTGTCAAGTTTCATGTAAATTTCCTCCCACAATATGTCATTCGGATACCTTTCGGTAAATCCTGTGTATTATTTGCCCCTTAGCATCAGGCAAGCTGCTCTGCGCCCGGTTTCTCGACTTCCGTAAAAGTCTTTCCGTAGTATGCGTTGAGATACATCTGCTTGATCTCCTCCATCAGCGGATAACGCGGGTTTGCTCCGGTGCACTGATCATCAAATGCCTGCTCTACCATATCATCAAGTCTTGCAAGGAAGTCTTCCTCATCCGGAACATAGTCTTTGATGGTGGGCTTGATACCGATCTTCTCCTTGAGTTCATCGATAGCCTTTATAAGGTTCTCAAGCTTCTCTTCGTCATTTGCACCGCCGAGACCGAGATAATCAGCCACCTCAGCATATCGTGCCAATGTATGAGGATGATCATACTGAGAG
>JAFYAD010000001.1 GCA_017540915.1 Lachnospiraceae bacterium | reverse complement strand
GATATCAATGATGAAAAAGAGGCGTTACGACATCATCCTGTTAGATCAGATGATGCCGGGAATGGACGGAATATCTACCCTGAAGCAGATGAATACCGAGTTTGATATGCAGGGAATACCGGTCATCGCGCTGACAGCGGACGCGGTGATGGGAGCGCGTGAATACTATCTTGAGAACGGTTTCACGGATTATCTGTCAAAACCTGTAAAACCGGCAGCTCTGGAAAATGCGCTGGCGCAGTATCTTCCGCAAAAACTTGTGCTCTACAGGGAAATTGACAGCGGTATGGAAACCACGAGAGTGGTGGGCACACCGGCGGAAGCTCCGAAGACAATGCTGGTAGTGGATCACGACAGAGATTCGCTCAAGCAGATCAAAGAGAAAACAGCCCGGATCTACAGGGGGACATTTGTGGCGGATATGGAGAAGGCGCGCAAATACCTGGATGGGCATGATGTAGATTATGTTTTTGTCAGCAGGGAAGTGTTTGAAGAGCTGTTGGATAAAGATGATCTTTCATAATAAAATGAATATGACTGCGGATATTTTTGAAAGATATTTTTGATGCAACCTGTCGGAGGCATCAGAAACAACAAAGCGGGTGTTGAGGCACCAAGAAGAACAATCAATAAGTAAATAATGTAATTGCGGAAGATTCAAAAAAGGAGTAAAATAATCCTTATCTGAGTAAACACAGAAAGGAGACAGCACATGTACAAAGAGGAATTTGACCGTTGGCTTTCGTTTGATCTCGAGGATCCCGATCTTTTGCCGGAGCTTACCAAGGTAAAAGATGATGACGGTGAGATAAAGGATCGTTTTGCAGTGAGCCTTAAGTTTGGAACTGCGGGACTTCGCGGAACTCTGGGAGCCGGTACCAACAGGATGAATATCTGGGTTGTGCGTCAGGCCACACAGGGACTTGCAAACTGGGTATTAAAGCAGGAGGGTGACAAACAGGTGGCTATCGCCTATGACAGCCGCTTGAAGAGTGATGTATTCGCCAAGGAGGCAGCGGGAGTTCTGGCTGCGAACGGCATAAAGGTGCGGATCTACGATGCCATAATGCCTGTTCCGGCTTTGTCCTTTGCCACGAGATATTATAAATGTACCGCAGGCATCATGGTGACTGCTTCACATAACCCGTCCAAATACAACGGTTATAAGGCGTACGGGCCGGATGGCTGCCAGATGACAGACGATGCGGCTGCTATCGTATATGATGAGATACAGAAGACAGACGTGCTTACCGGTGCAAAGACAATGTCATTTGCCACCGGAGTGGAGTCCGGATTCATACATTTTGTGGGAGACGACTGCAAGAAAGCGTTCTATGAGGCTATCGAGGCGAGACAGGTTCGTCCGGGTCTTGCCAGGACTTCGGGACTTAAGCTTGTATACTCACCTCTTAACGGTACAGGTCTGGTGCCTGTCACCAGGGTACTGCACGATATCGGCATAACGGATGTTACCATCGTGCCGGAGCAGGAGTATCCGAACGGTTATTTCACAACATGTCCTTATCCTAATCCGGAGATATTCGAGGCTTTGAAGTGCGGTCTTGAGCTTGCAAAAGAGACAGAGGCAGACCTGATGTTAGCCACAGATCCGGATGCAGACCGCGTGGGTATTGCCATGAAATGTCCGGATGGCACATATGAGCTTGTAAGTGGCAATGAGATGGGTGTTCTGCTGTTGGATTACATCTGCGCAGGCCGCATCGAGAAGGGCACCATGCCCGAAAAGCCTGTAGCTGTTATGTCTCTGGTGTCAACACCGCTTGCTGACGCAGTGGCAGAGCACTACGGCGTTGAACTTCGCCATGTTCTGACAGGCTTCAAGTGGATCGGTGACCAGATCGCAGGTCTCGAGGCAGCAGGCGAGGTTGACAGATTCATATTCGGATTTGAGGAGAGCTACGGTTATCTGGCAGGTCCATATGTAAGAGATAAAGATGCTGTCATTGCTTCAATGCTGATATGTGAGATGGCTGCATATTACCGCAGCATCGGTTCTTCTATCAAGCAGCGCCTTGAGGAGATCTACGCACAGTACGGCAGGTATCTCAATAAAGTCGATTCCTTTGAGTTCCCGGGACTTTCCGGCATGGACAAGATGGCTGAGATCATGAAGAAGCTGAGAGATCAGGCACCGGCTGATTTTGCAGGTATAGCTGTTACAAAGGTTACGGATTACAACGAGCCTGAGAAGACAGGACTTCCGAAGGCTAATGTGCTGATCTATGGACTTGAGGACGGTTCAACCGTTATCGTGCGTCCGTCAGGAACTGAGCCGAAGATCAAGATCTACTTCACCACAACGGGCAAGGATCTCGCAGAGGCACAGGCCAAGAAGGACAAGCTGGCTGAGGCCTGCAAACCCATTCTTTCATAATGTGATCAGGCGTTACATGAGAGGGCAGGAGTATTCCTGCCCTCATAGTGTATATTCGGTTCGTTACCCCGCCATATAGGAGGTTTATCTGTGCTACAAAGGTTAGCGGCTTTCGGATACAGATTATTGAATAAACACAGGGTCTCAAAGAAAAAAAGCACTGTCAGCGATTCCAATCTCGTGGCTAACAGGGCTTTTGATGAAAATGCCCGCAAGCGTTTTTACAGGAACAGATTTGTGACTGATCAGAGGATCCTGCGCAATTTCAAGCTGGGTTACAGCGATATGGCTTATGCAGGCTGCGAGATAATCGCTGTGTTTAATGCCTGCGAGCTGTGCCGCAACATAGCTTACCGCGATAAAGATCTCAGATCAAAGGCTTGCGATCCGGATGAAATGCTGCTGCTGGATAAGATACAGGGGGATTTCATCCCGTTCTCGGATATGATAAGACGTGCGGAGACGGGAGGATATCTGGTGCGCTTCGGAAAGTGGGGGACAAATCCCCTAAGGCTTCCCGAGTATGCTTCGCGATACGGGCTCAGGCTTGAAAGACTCCCGAATGATCTGCCTCACAGGGAGGGTATATATATCCTGTCTTTCTGGAACAATAAAAAGCTTATGAGCGGAGTTCATACCGCATGTATCGAGATCGTGGGAGATACTGTGGTGACATATAATCTTCATTACGCTGACAACCCCATCAGCTACAGCCACGGAAAGCTTGCTTCCGAGTTTAAGGTGAAGAGGCTGATAGCGGTGTATCGGGTGTCAAAAAGGTAAGCGGTTGAAGCATCTTTTGGATGAGAGAGTTAATGGAACAAAAAGATTATAGGATAGATGAAAAACGAGCCGATGGGTGATTCCATCGGCTCGTATTGTGTTTTGTGTGAAATCACTCAACCTTCGGAAGCTGGCTTAAGGACTTTGCAAGTTCCTCGTCAGTCGGAATGTAGTCGCTCATCTCGCGGTCGTTGTATTTCTGGTATGCTACCATGTCGAAGTAGCCTGTGCCGGTGAGACCGAAGACAATGTTTTTCTCCTCGCCTGTCTCCTTGCACTTGAGAGCTTCGTCGATGGCAACGCGGATAGCGTGGCTTGACTCCGGTGCGGGTAAGATACCTTCAACTCTGGCGAAGGTTTCAGCTGCCTCAAATACTGAAGTCTGCTCAACACTGCGGGCGCTTATGATACCCTGATCGTAAAGCTCTGATACAACACTGCTCATGCCGTGGTAGCGAAGTCCGCCTGCGTGGTTGGCTGAGGGGATGAAGCCGCTGCCTAAGGTGTACATCTTGGCGAGAGGACAAACCTTTCCGGTATCGCAGAAATCATAAGCATACTTGCCTCGTGTAAGGCTGGGGCAGGATGCCGGCTCTACCGCTATAATGTCGTAGTTGGCCTCGCCGCGAAGGATCTCACCCACGAAGGGAGATATGAGACCGCCGAGGTTTGAACCGCCACCTGCACAGCCTATGATCATGTCGGGTTTGATGTCGTATTTTTTGAGGGCTGCGGATGTCTCCAGTCCGATGATGGACTGATGCAGCAATACCTGTGATAACACTGAACCCAGTACATAACGGTAACCTTCGTGTGTCACAGCTGCCTCAACAGCCTCCGAAATGGCACAGCCGAGGGATCCTGTGGTGCCGGGGAACTCAGCGTTGATCTTGCGGCCTACCTCTGTATCCATAGAGGGAGAAGGTGTAACCTGTGCACCGTATGTGCGCATTACCTCACGTCTGAAAGGCTTCTGCTCGTAAGAAACCTTTACCATGTACACCTTGCAGTCCAGATCGAAATAAGAACAAGCCATTGACAGCGCTGTTCCCCACTGGCCTGCTCCGGTCTCTGTGGTGACGCCTTTAAGTCCCTGCTTCTTTGCGTAATACGCCTGAGCTATGGCTGAGTTTAACTTGTGGCTTCCCGAGGTGTTATTGCCCTCGAATTTGTAGTAGATATGCGCCGGAGTGCCAAGCTTTTTCTCAAGACAGTACGCACGTACAAGCGGTGACGGACGATACATCTTGTAGAAGTTGCGGATCTCTTCCGGTATGTCGAAATATGTTGTGGTGTCATCAAGCTCCTGCTCTGCCAGCTCCTTACAAAAGATGCCTGACAGTTCGTCTAAAGTGACGGGCTTCAAAGTACCCGGATTCAATATCGGCGCCGGTTTCTTTTTCATGTCGCCGCGAACGTTGTACCACTGCTTTGGCATCTCGGATTCTTCAAGATAGATCTTGTATGGTATTGTGCTCATGTTTCCTCCCTTTTCAACAATCTGATTTCGATAAAATACGGATATATTATATAAACTACAGGCTTTTGCGTCAACTAAAAATATCGATATGAAAACATTGAATCATTATGTTGACACAATATATTTTGCGAGATATAATATTGCAAAATATAAAAACGGTTTGTAATGAGTTTTAATACAGCAGAAAAAATGCACGGAGGTATAGTTATGGAGCATATTTCGGAATTCAGGCGGAGGCTGAGCCTCATATTGAAAGCGGTGGTGGTGCTGTCCGCTGCCATCGGAGTTTTCTTAAGCGCTTATGCAGGCAGAAAATCCTTTATGGGCGGTAGCAGGGTGTTTATGTATTTCACGATACAGTCCAACATAGCCATAGCGGTCATTTGCGCTATCGGTCTTTTCCTGCTCTTGCAAAAGAAGAATGTCGGTGAAGTTTGGCATGTGATCAAGTTCGTGGGAACGGTGTCTATAACGCTTACCGGTGTTGTGTTCGGATTTGTGCTGGCACCCACATTGGGTGCGAATGCATGGAACATCCAGAATACCCTGACGCATCTGGTGGTGCCGGTGACGGCAGTGGTCGACTTTTTTGTGATAGCACCGGGATCCGGTATACGAAAAAGAAATGTATTGTTTGTGATCATTCCCCCGCTTTTGTATGCAATATATGCGGGCATAGGATATGTAAATAACTGGCAGTTCTCGGGAGGATATAATTACCCGTATTTTTTCCTGAACTGGGGTAGCCCTGCCGGGGCCTTCGGCTTTACGAATGAACTTCCCTTTATGGGGACCGCGTGGTGGATTCTGGCACTGTTGATCTTTCTCATAGTGATAGGTTATGTCTATCTGATAATCGCGGATCTGCTGGGGAAGAACCTGGAAAAGAGAAAATCATAATACTATCAGAGGAAAAGGCCGGTTGCGACCTTTTTCTTAGTATAACCATAAAAAAATATTGATTGTATACAGCCTTTTCGTGTAAAATGCATCTTATAAAACTTGCGAAGCAAGTTTGAAAAATTTTATGCAATAAAATTTTTGAAGCCCGTAAGGGCTTATAAGATTTGACAATAGAAATCATGAAATGATTTCTATTGTACAGAATCGATAGAGAGTAAAAGATTTGACAATAGAGATCCGCAAATTCGAGGAAAAATACAGTATGAATATAAAAGCTGCAAATAAATTCATGCAGGCAGCCATAGAGGAGGCATACGAGGGCATAAATGCCGGACACGGCGGCCCTTTTGGCAGTGTGATAGTGAAAGACGGAGAAGTGGTGGGTTACGGACATAATCGTGTCCTGTCAGAGAATGATCCTACCTGTCACGGAGAGGTGGATGCCATACGTAAGACCTGCAAAAAGCTTGGAACCCATGATCTTTCCGGGTGTGAGATCTACACCACCGGCGAGCCATGCCCGATGTGCCTTTTCGCGTGTATGTGGGCAGGTATTGACAGGATTTACTACGGATGTGATCTGGAAGACAACAGCAGGATAGGTTTCAGGGACAAGCGTTTTGATGAGCTTGCCGGTGGGCGGGATAAGCTGGGAGATTATCTGACCTGCATCGACAGGGAGGCCTGCCTTGAGCTATTTGAGGATTACAGCAGGTCGGATCATAAAATATATTGAAATTCAAGGATTGTGGAAGTGCGGGTCACGAAACAATCCTTGAATAAGTGATTGACTCTTGAATTATATTGTGTTTTTAGCGGGAAGTTTAGCAGTGAATTAAATCCGGAACATAGCGGTATGGTTGGCGCGGTTTTGTTTCGGTCAGAAAGGGAAATTTATGGAGCACGGATTTGAAATGCGTTTTATACCGGATTCACCGGCCCAGAGGCTTTGCGAAGCCATGGGACTCGGCTTTAATCTCGGTAATACACTGGATGCTACCATGGGTGGAAAACACGGTATCACAGGCCTTGATCTTGAGACAGCCTGGGGAAATCCTAAGACCACCAGACAGATGATATCAGCGATACGCGCGGGCGGTATTAAGACCATGAGGGTGCCGGTGAGCTGGCATGACCATGTGAGCGGAACGGACGATAGGATAGATAAGGCGTGGCTTGACCGTGTATGTGAGATCGTGGGCTGGTGTCTTGATGAGGATATGTTTGTGCAGCTCAACACACACCATGATATCGTGGATGGTTTTCTGGTGCCGGGCGAAGCAGGATTTCCGAGAGCAAAGGCATTTATGGAAAACGTTTGGGGCCAGCTGGCTGAGACATTCCGTGATGTGGACGGAGAAAAGCTTCTGTTTGAGTCTATGAATGAGATACGGATGCGTGGAGAAAAATATGAGTGGACGCCGGATTATGAGGATCACGGATGCGTCACTGCCATGGAAAACATCAACAGGCTGAACGAGGCGTTTTTGAAAACAGTCAGAAATGCAGGCGGTGAGAATGCACAGAGATATCTGATCATACCGGGATACTCAACCTCCACGGAGGGTGTTTGCTGGGACGGATTCAGACTGCCGGAAGACAGTGCGCAGGGGCGGCTTCTGGTGGCTTCCCACGTGTACTCACCGGCGCACTTTACTTTTTTCCTGAAGGAAGGAGAAAACCAGCTCACCTTTGATCCCGGTGACAGGGCATCTACGGCACCTGTCGATGAGAGGCTTGAGAAGCTCTATGATAAGTTTGTAAAGAACGGAATACCTGTCACCATAAACGAGTTCGGTGCAGTGGATAAGGATAACGATCCGGAGCGCACCAAATGCCTCGGATATACCGTGTCAAAGGCACGGAGCCTTGGAATACAGTGTTGCTATTGGGATAACGGTAAGTTAAAAGAATATGGCGAAGGAATGGCTATATTTGACCGCAACACATGTACATTTGTCCACAGAGAGATGCTGGATGCAATGCTGTAGGGAAAGGATATTTTCAGTCGCGATTTTACGGATGCGTGCTGTGAAATATGCCTTGTGTGACACGTGATAATATGTTACGATATTTCGTGTTTATCGGGTGTTGACAAAAGCCCGTATCAGTGAAGCTTTGTATGGTCAATGACATTGGTTTTATGCCGGATTAAGGAGGGGTTTTATTATGTTTGATGCTGACAGTACCGTATTTATACCTACCACTCCCAAGGAGGAGGATGCGACAGTGCGTGTTGCGCAGCCGAAGCTCTATGTTTTCTGTGGGGGAGATATTGCTGAATATATATTGATGGGGCAACAGCAGATGGGACGTCCCACGGAAAAGAACGTTCCGTCAATATCCATACCGGACGGACATGTTTCCAGACGGCACGGGTATTTTGAGACAATCGGCACAGAGGTAAAATATGTTGCGCAGGAGACAGCCAACGGTATCTATCTGAATGGCAGGAATATACCTGCCGGTGAGAGTGTTGTAATGCGCGACGGCGATGAGCTCCATATTCCGGTGGGCGGTGATGAGGCTGACGTAGTGCTGGTGGTAGCAATGTCGGATGAGCGTATCCAGATGTGGAGAAGTCTTGCCAATGCTTCTAGGGATGAGCTCACAGGCCTTCCGAACCGCAAGGCATACACGGCATGGTTCCAGAAACGCGTTATGGGTGGCGAGCTGGATCACTCGTGCCTGTTCATACTGGAT
>JAFYAD010000253.1 GCA_017540915.1 Lachnospiraceae bacterium | reverse complement strand
TTATACTGCGGGTTTGGACGCTTCCGCTAAAGCCGGGGTGCATGATGAGGCAGGTCACAACATGATCTGCCTCATGACTGAGAAGGTAGTGGGTGATACGTTTGCCGGAGGCAGAAAAACGGGATCCGGTGGGAAGACGGCTGTCAAAGTCTTATCATGCCTTCTTATCGTATTTGTCCTTCCTGTCTTTATCATCATGGGGACAGTAGTGTTCAGGCATGCGGATCACACCGCAAAAGAGGGGTTCTTACGCACACTGTTTTCGGGCAGGATCTATTACATGGTCAGTGTCTTGATGGTATTTGTGCTGCAGATCCTGTTTTTTGCCATGTATGAAAAAGATGGGCGTAAGAGGATGCCGGGGATCATCGCATCAATGGTGGCAATAAATGTAGTGGGAAGAGCGGCGTTTTTTATGTTTTCGGATTTTAAGCCGGTCTTCGCGATCACCATCATAAGCGGTATAGCGCTTGGCAGCATACCGGGTTTCATGGTGGGAGCTTTCACAATGCTGGTGAGTAATTTTCTCTTCGGCCAGGGACCGTGGACACCGTGGCAGATGCTGGCTTTGGGCATGATGGGTTTTTTGTCGGGAGCGCTTTCAGAGGCGGGAGTTATACCGCGGAGACGATTACCCTTAAGTCTGTACGGATTCGCCGTGACTGTGGCTGTGTACGGCGGGATCATGAACCCCGCTGCCATGATGTTGTCTGTGGCAGAACCGGATATAAAGCTTTTGGCGGCATACTATCTGTCAGGTCTTCCGGTGGATATCGTGAAGGGAGTGGCGGCATTTATATTCCTGTGGCTTACGGCAGGACCTTTCCTGAAGAAATTCGAAAGACTCGGGAAGAGGTAGATGCTGTTGTTTACAGGTGTAGGGGAGTTGTGGTATAATCTTAGCGAAATCGAGCCGAAGGCGAAGATTGAGCTTAGATTTACCCATACACCTAACGGATGTGTGAGAGTAATCACTAAAGTGATAACTCTCACAGCAAGGATCACTTAATGAAGCCGAACGAAGTGAAGGCTGAATTTAGTGACATCGGATGTGGTATAACAAAGCTGACTGAGGGGGTCAGTTATCGGACGGGGGGGAGAGTTATGAAAGTAAGGAAGATCAGTGTTACCGGTAAGCTTGTGGTTGGCGTTGTTGCCCTGTTGTTGTTCTCTGATGTTATACTGGGTGTTGTCACGTATAACAAAGCACATCAGATACTGATGAGTCAGATCAGACAGACTATTGAGAGCGTTTCCTCTACCGTGGCTGAGGGTATCGGAGGCAGCGGTGGTGTTCTGATCGCAGGAGTTCAGCCGGGGGATGAGGACACCAGGGATTACCTGTCTGTCAGCGATAAACTCACCAGATATATGGAGCGGTCGGGTTTGGAGTTTATATATACCATAAGACCTGATGGAAAAGGTGGCATGGAATTCGCTATCGATGCACAGATAGATGAGGCTTCTGCCATAGGTGATGTTTTTGAGGATGAGACCGCAAAAGATGTCTGGAGTGGCAAGACGGTGTCCAGCAGTGAGCCTTATACGGATGAATGGGGTGCCCATATGTCGGCTTACAGTCCGATATATGCAGGAGGCAAGGTCGTTGCGGCTGTAGGTGTCGATGTCAGCATGGACTGGGTGAACGAACAGGCGTCCGTTCTGCTGAAGCAGATCATTTTGGTGGGGGCTATGGTGGCCGTCGCCGGGATTGTGATACTGCTCGTGCTTGTCACGGTATTAAAACGCAAGTTTGCCCTGCTAAATAATAAGGTGGTGGAACTCACTGCAGGTGACGGTGATCTGACCAAACAGATAGAGATATACTCCGGTGATGAGTTTGAGGTCATAGGAGGAAACGTCAACAAGCTGATAGATTTTATACGCACCATGCTGCTGTCTATCAATGACGAATCCATAAGGCTTAATGATGCTTCACTCCATATTGCGGACAATGTCAGGGGAGCAAAAGGGGATGCAATGTCCATTTCCGATACCATGACGGATATGAGCGCTACCATGGAGGAAACTTCTGCCTCTATCAGTGAGATCAATACGCTGGTGTCAGATATCAACAACTCCTTTGGGGAGATAGTGGAAGAGATCCAGGGTGGCCGTGATCTTGCACAGAATGTTAAAAACTCGGCCATTGAGATGGGGCAGACCGCATCAGAGCAGCGCAACACTACAGAGTCCAAGGTTGCACAGATGGCAGAAGCTGTATCAGAGAAGATTGAACGGTCGAAGACGGTATCTCGTATAGCGGGATTGACAGGAGATATCATCAGTATTGCGGAACAGACGAACCTGCTGGCGCTCAACGCGTCCATTGAGGCTGCGAGAGCCGGTGAAGCCGGCCGCGGATTTTCAGTGGTGGCATCAGCCATAGGTGAACTTGCCAGCAATTCACAGGAGGCAGCCGCCGAGATCCAGAATGTTTCCTCAGAAGTTATCTCGGCTGTCAATGAGCTGTCTGCCGAGGCAGAGGAGTTGATCAGTTTTGTAAACGAGACAACTCTCGGAAGCCTTGATGAGCTTGCAAGGATGAGCGATGAGTACCTCGGTTCAGCTGAACGTGTGGCGGAGATGATGGAACGATTCTCAGCATCCACAACACAGATCGGTATGAACATAGATCATATACGTGAGTCTACGGATGCCGTGAACCGTGCGGTGGAGGAGGCTGCCGACGGAGTTTCGAGAACTGCGGAGCAGACAGTTCAGATGTCAGATAACATATCACGCATTGATGAGGATGCGGCTGCCAGCAGCGAGATTTCCGACGGACTTAAGGCGGAGGTTGGAAGGTTCAGGCTTCAGTGATGATGAGTTGTTAATATTTTTTGTGTAATCTGTATATCCGGATCCGGCGCGGCAGGGCGCCGGATCTTTATTTTGTGTTTTTGACCGGGGGTGATCCGCATCATATGGATCATTCCGAAAAAAGCATACAAATATTGAAAAAATTTAAAAAACATAGTGACATTTATTTCTTTCTGTGTTATCATGCATTCATAAAAGTATATTTACAGGTGTAAAAGGATTTACATCTGTCCCCTACATCATGGAAGAAAGGAGGGGAAGTCTTATGGCAAGTAATGCAATGACCGTTGCATACAATCAAATATCCGACATCTACGGAAAAACGCTCTTTGGCACCAGCAATCGCTACGATGCCCATAAAAAGAGCGATCTTCGCGATACCTACAATCGTATCGTGAAATCCAACAAAGAATCCCCTCTTTACAGACTGAAAGACAATGACAATGTGGCAAGCTTTGCCATCAATGTCAAGGAACAGGCTGAGGCCATGAAGAATGTGGTGGCATCTCTCTCTGAGGACGGAGAGGGCATGGAAGCTGTCTATGGCAAGAAGATCGCTGCATCTGACGATCCCGATGTTGTGACCGCAGAGTACATAGGTGATGCATCCGATGAGAATACCACAGGTTTCTCACTGGAGGTAAAACAGCTCGCAACACCGCAGATCAATGAGGGCAATTACTTAAGACGCGACGGCAGGGATTTCAGACCCGGAAGCTACAGCTTTGATCTGAATACCAACCACGGCTCATATGAATTCCAGTACAATGTCAATGACGATGATTCCGATGAAGAGGTTCAGGCGAAGGTCAGAAAGCTCATTAACAACGCAGGCATAGGGCTTACGGCGGAGCTTGTATCCAATGCGGATAACACCAGAAAGGCTCTGCACATCGAGTCCAAACAGACCGGACTCTCAGGCAGTGAAGAGTTCCTGTTCCAGATAGTGCCTGCTTCCGACAGGGGTTCGTCGGATGCAATGTCTGTGCTGGGAATTGATAAGGTAACATCGGAAGCGGAGAACTCAAGATTTGTATTGAACGGAAATGAGCATTCTTCATATGCAAATACTTTTACAGTCAATAACCGTTTTTCGGTGACTTTGAACGGAGTGTCTCAGGAAGGTCATGCGGCATTTATAGGATTCAAGC
Organism: Lachnospiraceae bacterium; assembly: GCA_017540915.1. Next base: position 627 of record JAFYAD010000253.1, on the reverse strand, counting down.
CCAGCGCCGATGCGGTTGCAGACAATGTGGAAAATCTTATCTCCGCATATAACAGCATCATCAATACCGCCAGCTCATTTGCAGACAGGCAGGAGACCAGCGCGAAGCTGTTATCCGATGTTTCTGCCATAGCCGGAAGATTTAAAGATCAGTTTTCGGAGATAGGACTCAATGTGGAGGACGATGCATCCATCACCATGGACAGGGAGGCATTGATCAGCTCCATCGAGGAGAACGGCGGAGATTCAAGCCGTGCCTTCGGTACACTGAATTCATTCAGGGATGCCCTGGGGCGTCATGCCAACAAAGCTTCTATTGATCCAATGTCATACGTTGACAAGGTTGTGGTAGAGTACAAGATCCCGGGTAAGTCATTCTCGGCTCCGTATGCCACATCTCCTTACGCGGGCATGATGGTGGACAGGATCTGCTGACCCGGTGATCACAGTGCTGCCGAGGTGATGTGAAACACAATTACATGATATTTAAGGGGCTGTGAAAAAAGTCCATTAAAAAAGAGAACGCTTTCGGGCACAAAACCTGGAAGCGTTCTCTTTTGTTTGGTATAATTATTCTGCTATGAACAATACCAAAAAATATTATAGTCCAAAGCAAGGAAGATTACCA
>JAFYAD010000252.1 GCA_017540915.1 Lachnospiraceae bacterium | reverse complement strand
TGCAGTATGTGAATGCCCAAAGCGACCCGGAATACGATTTCTTCACCGGGATAGCCGTGAACTCGGATCTTTCGGATACGGCTTATCTTTACAGATACGGAGAATATATTGCAGATTCGGTGGTGACGCTGGCAGAGTATGTGAATGCTCTCCCTGAGGAGACCATCGCCTCCATGGCTGACACCTTCACCGAGGGTTATCGTATAGGTTTTGAGCTCACGGGAAAGGATCTTTCAAAGAAAAAGATCGCGGAGATCAGATACCCCATAGGCTTTGAGCGGGTAGTGAGAAAAGCGGTCGCCAATTTTGAGAAGATAGGGCTTGCGACAGTGGTTTTGAGAAGCGGTATATCGCCTTCCGACGGCTACGGAAAGTCGGTGAACAGACAGTTTGATTTCGACCACAAGGACGATCTGGCGCTGTATCTGGACAACGCCCATGTGAGCCGCGCACTGGAATGTCTCGAGAATGCCTATGCTTCCGTAAAGGATCGTGCAAGGACCTACGCCGGACCGGCGGTGATAGAGAACTTCGGAGAGACGCCTTTTGATCCGGTCAATAAAGCATCCGCAATACATTTTGATGCAGCATTAAAGGAAAAGCGCGTCAGACTCAAGAGCGGAGCCAATGAGATCACCAACCGCTATATCCACATGGAGGAGAGGAGCTTCACCATCATATCCTTCCCGACGCCGGATATAGGGGAGCGTTTCGGCGAGATATTTGATAAGACCATCGAGATAAACACACTCGATTACATGAAATACCGCAATATGCAGAGCAATATCATCGCAGTGCTGGACAAGGCGGACAAGGTGCATGTGAAGGGCTGCGGAGCCAATAAGACGGATATCACGGTGAACCTGTTCAAGCTTCGGGATCCCTCTAAAGAGACCATATTCGAAAACTGCGTTGCGGATGTCAACATCCCTGTGGGAGAGGTGTTCACAAGCCCTGTATTAAAAGGTACCGAGGGGGTTTTGAATGTCAGCAGTGTCTATCTGGAAGGTCTTTTGTACAAGGATCTTAAGCTGACATTTAAGGACGGATTCATCACGGAATACTCCTGCGCAAACTTTGACAATGACAAAGATAACAGGACATACATAGAGGACAATATCCTCTTCGGACATAAGACCCTGCCTATCGGAGAGTTCGCCATAGGTACAAATACCACGGCATACCGCATGGCGAGGGACTATGACATAGCCGACAGACTTCCCATACTGATAGCGGAAAAGACCGGCCCGCATTTTGCGGTGGGTGACACCTGCTACTCTTACGGTGAGGATACAGTGGTATACAATCCTGACGGCAAGGAGATCGTGGCAAGGGATAATGAGGTGACGGCGGAATACAGAAAGACCGATCCCTCAAAGGCATATTTTAACTGCCACACGGACATCACCATACCCTATGACGAGCTTGAGTTCATCACCGCCATAGAGGCTGACGGAACGACTCATGATATCATACGAGACGGTCTCTTTGTGGTGGAGGGCTGTGAGGAACTGAATGTTCCGCTTAAGAGTTGAAGCAGACGAGTTAAAAGATAAAGATTAAAAAAGGAGAAGCATAATGGATTACAAATCATCAGGCGTGGACATCGAAGCGGGATACCGTTCGGTGGAGCTCATGAAAGAGCATGTCAAGAAGACCATGAGAGAAGAAGTCATTGGAGGACTGGGAGGTTTTTCCGGCGCGTTTTCTCTCGCCAAGATAAAGAACATGGAAGAACCTGTTCTGTTATCGGGAACCGACGGTGTAGGCACTAAGATCAAACTGGCCTTCATCCTGGACAAACATGATACCATAGGCATTGACGCAGTTGCCATGTGCGTGAACGACGTTGCCTGCGCAGGCGGAGAACCCTTGTTTTTCCTGGACTATATAGCATGCGGCAAGAACTATCCGGAGAAGATCGCAGAGATCGTAAAGGGCGTTGCTGCGGGCTGTGAGATGGCAGGCGCTGCGCTGATAGGCGGTGAGACTGCAGAGCATCCGGGACTCATGCCCGAAGAGGAATACGATGTTGCGGGCTTTGCTGTGGGCGTGGTAGACAAAAAAGATATCATCACAGGGGAGAACCTCAAGGCAGGGGATGTGCTGGTAGGTATAGCTTCCAGCGGTGTTCATTCCAACGGTTTCTCTCTGGTAAGAAATGTTTTCAGGATGGACGAATCAAACCTCAACAGATATGATGCCGAGCTGGGCTGCACTCTGGGCGAGGCGCTCTTAAAGCCCACCATCATATATGTAAAGGCCTTGAAGAGCATAAAGGACAGCGGAGTTACGGTGAAGGCCTGCAGCCACATCACAGGCGGCGGATTCTATGAGAACATCCCGAGAATGTTAAAGGATGGCACAAGAGCCGTTATCAAAAAGGACAGCTATCCCATGCTCCCCATCTTCAGGAAGCTTGCAAAAGAGGGCAACATCGAGGAGCATATGATGTACAACACCTTCAACATGGGTCTGGGAATGGTGCTGGCAGTGGATGCAGCCGACGCCGACAGGACAGTTGCGGCCATAGAGGCAGCAGGCGAGAAGGCGTACATTGTAGGTAAGATCACAGACGGTGAAAAGGGAGTAGACCTCGTATGACAAAGATTGCGGTATTGGTATCCGGAGGCGGTACAAACATGGCAGCGATCATCGCAGCCATAAAAGACGGCACCATCACAAACGCCGAGATAGCTGTTGTCATCAGCAACAATAAAAACGCATATGCCTTACAGCGCGCCAAAGACGCAGGTATCGAGGCACTTTGCATAAGTCCCAAAGACTATGACTCCAGAAGTGTTTTCAACGAGGAGCTGGTGGCAGCCCTTGAGAGCCGAAACATCGATCTTGTGGTGCTGGCGGGCTACCTTGTCATCATACCGGACATCATGGTGCAGAAGTTTTCAGGCAGGATCATCAACATTCATCCTTCCCTGATACCGTCTTTTTGCGGTACGGGATATTACGGGCTTAAGGTTCATGAAGCCGCACTGAAAAGGGGCGTCAAGGTCAGCGGAGCTACGGTACACTTTGTGGATGAAGGTACGGATACAGGCCCTATCATCTTACAGAAGGCTGTTTATATCGAGGAAGGCGACACACCGGAGGTTCTGCAGAGACGCATCATGGAGCAGGCTGAGTGGAAGATATTGCCGGAAGCCATAAATCTCTACGCTAACGGAAGGCTTAAGGTCGCTGACGGCAGAGTCACCATATTATAGTTTACTTTAAAGGCTCCCCCTATGGGGGAGCTGTCAGCGAAGCTGACTGAGGGGGCATAAGGAGGACAACATGAAAGTACTAATAGTAGGCAGCGGCGGCAGGGAACATGCCATCGCATACGCTGTTTCAAAGAGCAAAAGGGTTGATAAGATATACTGTGCACCGGGAAATGCCGGCATCGCTTCACTGGCTGAATGTGTGGCTATCGGCGCCATGGAGTTTGACAAGCTTGTGGCTTTCGCCAAAGAAAAAGAGATCGACCTTACCATCATAGGAATGGATGATCCGCTGGTGGGCGGCATAGTGGATGTATTTGAGGCGGAGGGCTTAAGATGCTTCGGACCACGCCAAAATGCTGCGATTCTGGAAGGCTCCAAGGCATTTTCAAAG
>JAFYAD010000251.1 GCA_017540915.1 Lachnospiraceae bacterium | reverse complement strand
TACCCTTCAGGATCGCAGCTGCTATATCCGAATGGAAGCAGGAAGGAACCGGATCGGAGTGAGTTTTGATGCAGGACAGCAGGATACGGCCGGATCAGAGTGAATCCTGTGGGAATGGTTTGATCCTTAAGGGAGATACAATTCCGGGCCGTGATCCCTATCCTTCAATAGGAACGCTGACAGGCTTTCTGTTCCGGAAAATATTGTAGTGGTCGAAACCGGCTTTTTTCAGAATATCTGAGAGTCTGTTAAACTCGTATCCTACATATTCGGGAGAGTGGGCGTCCGAACCTGTGGTGATGATATCACCGCCAAGATCACGGTATCTTTTGATGATATCAAAGCACGGGTTTGGATTCTTTAGCCCGCTCTTAAGGCCGGAGGTATTTATCTCGATACCCTTTCCCTTTGATATCACCATTTTTAATATATCATCTATGATATCTGAATACTTTTCATAAGAATAGTTTTTATCTTTTTCGGGGCTGTATCTCACAATGTAATCCAAATGCCCCAGAACATCAAAATCGTCGAAAAGGCTGATGTTTTCCAGAATGCTCTCAAAATACGAGCGGAAGACTTCGGATTCATCGCGACCCTTAAAGATCCTTCCGTAGTAAGGATCCTCACCGTCCAGGACGTGACAGGAAGCGATCACAAGATCAAAAGTGTTTTCCTGAATTAAGGCCGAATTCTCGCGGACGACATGTGGCTGCATTCCGATCTCGATACCGCACATAACGTCAATGCTGTCCGAAAAACGATGGGCTGCGTCATTTATCTCCTTTATATGCAAAGGTATATCCAAAAGGGCGTCGGCCTCATGAGGATCTTCCTTTGGAAAGTCAATATCATGGTGATCCGTAAAGCAGATCCCGGATAAACCGGCATTTTTTGCGGCATTTATCATATCATCGATCTTAGCCGTACTGTCAAAGGTGTGCAGGCAATGGGTGTGTAAGTCGTAGTATTTCATGGTCATATCCTCTCCGGTGTTCGATTTTCGGTAAGTATTCACAGCTGTTTCAGGAGTATTCTGCCAGCTTGCTGAGCAGGATCTTGTGCACGTATGCGTGCCTGCGGAATGACGGCAGAGTGGTAATGTCTCATCTGATATGCTGCAAGCAGTAACAATCTATGAAATCATACAGTTGCTTCGACAGGCTGTCAATCTTGATTGACTGCCTGCTTTGGATTGTACTAAATTCAATACAATCTGTCAAAACACAAGATGATGTGGTGAATTTGCTTTTTATATCATATTTTATACTATTTTTTTGTGATAATATAATATATGATATAAGAATATAAAAAAAATGATAGATTTTTTATTTCATTTCTGTTATATTTTTCTAAGTATCTTTTTTAGGATACTTTCAGAAAGCTATACCGGAGGAGTGAAATGGACTATTCAATGTTGAGTGAAAAGGACAGGGAGGCATTGCATGCCGAACAGGAAAAGCTCAGAGGGGATATAATCCAGTCGATAAAGTCATACAGGAAGAGCAATCACATAACACAACAGGAGCTGGCTGAGAGAGCGGGGTTGGCTCAGCCGAATGTTACGAGATTTGAGAGTTGCAAATATAATCCTACACTTGATTTCATAGTCAGGATAGCAAATGCGCTGGATCTTGATGTTGAGATAACACTGAAAGAGAAGACAGAGAAGCGCAACGTTATACCGCAGGCATCGGGTGGTGAGAAGAGCACTTCGAGAAAGACGGTTTCAAAGAGCAGTACCGGTAAGTGACAGGGAGAGATAAAATGGCTATTTCGGTAAAAGGTAATTCAACGGTCAGTCCCATGAATTATTCCATCAAAAGTGAATCACAGGCGTCGGCGGCATACGGCGAGTCATTAAAGCAGGCGGCAGGTCTTGTATCCCCGCAGCATGTGGATGCAGCGCCACCGGTGAGATATGCCAATGCTACGGTTACCGACAGCGCGGCAGTCAGACAGGCTGACGCAGCCACGAAAGCCAATGCGGCATACAACAGTCTCGCTCAGAGTTTCGGTGGCATGACCACGGGATACGGCTCAAATGCTGCGGGAGCTGCCTACGGAGTTGAGGGATCGTTCTTTGACACGGTTATATAAGCGGTTCAAAACACAGTTCTATTGGGGCTGTGTTTTTTTTTGTATTTTTTTGACTAAACATTTTTTTTTACTTGAAATATTCGGGGGTTTTTAGTACAATGCTATCAAATGCGGGTTAGAGACCCAATAAAATTTTAGGAGGGATATAGAAATGGCAGTAAGAGTTGCAATTAACGGTTTCGGACGTATCGGTCGTCTTGCATTCAGACAGATGTTTGGTGCAGAAGGTTATGAGGTAGTTGCTATCAACGATCTCACAAGCCCCAAGATGCTTGCTCATCTTCTGAAGTATGATTCATCACAGGGTAAATACGCACTTGCTGATACAGTATCAGCAGGAGAGGATTCTATCACAGTTGATGGAAAGACTATCAAGATCTACGCTTTCCCGGATGCAAACAATTGTCCGTGGGGAGAGCTCAAGGTTGACGTTGTACTTGAGTGCTCAGGCTTCTACACATCAAAGGAAAAGGCTCAGGCTCATATCAATGCAGGAGCTCGTAAGGTTGTTATCTCTGCTCCGGCAGGAAATGATCTTCCGACCATCGTTTACAATGTAAACCACACAACACTTAAGCCTGAAGATACTATCATTTCAGCAGCTTCATGTACTACAAACTGCCTTGCACCGATGGCTAAGGCTCTTAACGATCTTGCAGGCATCAAGTCAGGTATCATGAGCACAATTCATGCTTACACAGGTGATCAGATGATCCTTGACGGACCGCAGCGTAAGGGCGATCTTCGTCGTTCACGTGCAGGCG
>JAFYAD010000250.1 GCA_017540915.1 Lachnospiraceae bacterium | reverse complement strand
CCTGCAATCTCTGACTTATCCGTGCCTTCCGTCAGCTCCTTCAGACCTTCAAATGTCTCCTTCCACCAATCCTCCGGCTTCTGCTCAGACCAGCCCGGCTGCGGGAAAAAGATGGGATATTCCCTTGTAACAGTCTTTACTACAGTGCCGTCTTTTTCCATCAGTAAAAGCTTAACCGATGACGTCCCCAGATCAATACCTATATAACGCATTTTACCCCTCCCTTGTGTTTCGGCACACATCTGCCGTCCTTTTTTCTTCAAGTATATTACCACATAAATCAGCAAATTCACATGTCGAAAATTGCTTTATCATGGTCAAAACTTGCGATTTGGATTTTACATCTCAAAAATTGCTATCCTCGGCAGATCAGTCACCGATCAAACGACATTGATATTACTACTCTAAAAAAACTCCCGGATAAAAAATCCGGGAGCCTGTATACCGTATGGAATTTTATTACTTTGTAACCTTAACCTTGCACTTCAGTGTCTTGCCGTCAACCTTTGCCTTGATGACTGCTTTACCGGCCTTGACTGCTTTAACAACACCTTTTTTGTTTACCTTTGCAACTGCCTTCTTTGATGAAGACCATTTTACCTTGCCTGAGTTTCCTGTAACGGAAAGTGTTGCCGACTTGCCAACAGCAAGTGAAAGGCTCTCATCGGAAATCTGTGCACCTGCACCTTCAGCAACTGATCCGCATCCTGAAACGGTGAAAGATACTTCCATTGATTTTACTTTAACCTTGGCATCCTCACCGATGTAGTCAGATGAAATAAGAGTTGCTGTACACTTTGTAACATCTCCTCCGGCGCATCTGTTATCAACATGTTTGTCATCACCTGTCAAAGCTTCCGGATCCGGAGTATTCCATGCATTGTAGATATTTACACGCGTTGTAACCGCTGCACCGTCTGCAGAGCATGTATAGCTGTCACCCTCAAGTTTAACTTCTTCGCCATTGATCTTGATCGAATCAACAGTGATAACGCTGGCTGTTCCGAGAATTGACTCGCCGTTTACAACCTCAAGAGCGTTGAACTGCTCCAGACCGATAGCCTCAGCCGCTGTCATTGAAACAGTATAAGAGCCGTCACCTGTGATCTCGGCATTTGTATACTCAGCCTCGAATGCTCCCCATCCTGCCATGTTGATGTTCAGATAAGCCGTACCATCTTTTAATCCTGATGCATCCTGACCTGCGAACACCGGTACTGCGCCAAATGCCAACACGCCTGCTGTGGCAAGTGCCAGTATCTTCTTTAAGTTTTTCATTGTAAATCCCTCCTGTAATGTATTGTTTTGAGCACTGTTGCTCTATGTGTATGATTATAATTCAGAGGGATTTTTACTGTCAATCTTGTGTGGGTTTGATAATTTTATATGTTTTACACTCAAAATTACACCACATTTTTTATTCCGGTCATGTCACACCCTATGCCATGGACGGTGCCTGTTTTTTTGCGCTCCTGCTTTTATTCTTTGCTGCCTCAATCTCACAGGCTCTTGCCTTCGCTCTGTGTCCGCCATGATTTCTCATTGACACATACTTCGGATCTGTCCTTTTCTTTGCTCCCCTTGCTTTGTTTATATTCGCCACCATATTATTAATCTTCACACTCTGGCTTACGGGAGCGTAAGCCGCCAGAATAGACGCGGCATCCATAGCGTTATTGAATCTGTCCTGACCGCCTGTGGAGGTACGGACTTTCTCCTTTCCCGCTATATATACCTCCAGATTCTTCATCAGCTTTCGGTTGGCATTCACTATCAGTTCATCTGCATTTTCCGCATTTATATCGATCTTCGAAGCATCCTGCACTGCATCATAGAAAGCCTTGTATTTGTCGGTTCGGTCTGTCTTGGTCAGCATATTGGATGCTAACAGCTTCATTTCTTCTATGTAGCCTTTCCTGTAAGCCGGATCAACCCGATACATCGCATCTGCCACATCCTTCTGCAGTGTGTCCGCTACTGCCGTCAGATTCGGATTGTTCAATATTGCCGTCACATCTTTGAACTCCAGGAATCTCAGATCTGTAAACTCATTGATTTTCTTGCCCAGCTCGGCTATCTTTTTTTCATTGAAGGGAACGCCATCCGTTTTCAGCATGGCAGCGGCTACCGCATTGGCAATAACCTTTATCTTGCCATCCTTATACAGTTTGTCAGACGCGGCAGCTTTCTTACAGATCCTGTTTATAAAACTGTCATATTTGCCCTGAACCGAACCATTTACAGCCGGCAGCGGCTGCTTCACTTTCTTCACCTTATCTGCGAGCCTTGCACCGGCAGCGTTCTGTTTATCTATGATGCTGTTATTGAAAGCACTCTCTATCTTTTTGTATTCTTCAGCCACTGTTTTCCGGGTCTGCTCCGGGATATTCTCTTTGTACTGTACACCAAAGAATTTCCCAGACATTTCCTTCAGTCTTTTCTCCTCCTCGTTCGTCCTCTGTTCAGCCTGTTTTTTCAATACCTTCATGTTGAGCTGCTTTGGCATGTATGCGATCTGGCGCATATTTACTCCGCCGGTTTTTAGATTGTGCTCCAGATTTGCCTGTGCATCCGGTCCCTCCGAGCCATTCATCCTGCTGACATAGAAACCATCCTTCTTTAAGAAGCTGTTTTCCAGATTTGCCATCGTCTCAAGAGATGATGGCATCAGTATCTCACCGTTTTCTGCCACAGAAAGATATTCGCTGGGAATACCGTACAGCTTTTTTCCGTCCTTTGACAGCTTGATATCTGCCGCCCATTCCATCCTGACCGATAGGGATGCGGGTGAGATCACCTTCTTCAGCAGGTTGTTCAGACTGATAGTCCTGTCCGCATCACTGCTTTTTCCATCATTTTTGTTTTTGGATTCCTTGTATGTTACCAGACCGTTCTTATCGATCCCGGTGATCGTTATATAATGACCGCCTGCTATGAAGCTTACCGGAGATTTCTCCTCTTTTATTGCGTGCAGTATGTGTTCGGAAACAACTTTATTTGTACGCTTCAGATATTCCTCTCTGCTGATACCCATACGCCTGATGTCGTCACTGTATCCGCTTATCTCCAACCCCTGCAGCATCGATCCCGGAGCAAGACTGAGAAAAGCATCTCCCCTGTCCATGATGTTATTGCTCTTGTCAGTGGTCATGTTTTTGTAAACTTCAGTATTATAGACATCTTCAGTACTTAATTTATCCCTGATCTCCTTGCCCTGATACCCCGGTCGGAAGGAACGGATGTCAAACTGATTTACATTATCCACACCGCGGCTCTTTACCAGCATTGTCATGCTGGAAGCCCAACATCCGTTTGCTGTATTCTGAAAAGAATCCTGGTGGATCTGATCAAGCTTTGCTGACCCCTGACCGTCTGAGACCACCGCATAGCGACCGTCATGCATTCCGGCTGCCTGCTCTTTGTTAATACCTTTTGACTTTAATGTGACCTGCCTCTGTTTTAAGAGCCTTGCCTTATCAAAGGCCGAAAACCTGTCTCCGTAAACTCTGAGAACCTGATCAATGGTACCCACTGCCCCGGTAGACCTCATCCAATCCGGAAGCTTTGAATCAGAGTATTCCCATGCTTTGACATTTTTTTCCGCAACACTCAAAAACAGATTGTAAATCTGTTCCTGAACCTTGCGTTTTTCGGTTACGGCGTTTGGCTGCATATTACCCTCAGGCTGTGCGGAGAGCGCATCCAGCTTTTCATTAAGCTCCTTTGCTTTGGCAAGCTCATTTTCATTACTGCCTATATCCTTAAAATCTTTTTCCGTTAATCTGAACAGTTCCTGCACAAAAGCCGGTGTATTGTCCGTATTGTCCAGTCTGGCTGCAATGTCTATACTACCACCATCATGTTCTCTTGAGCCCTGCTGGACATCCTTTATATCTATATCAAAGCTTTTCCTGAGCTCATCAAACCTTTTCTTTGCATCCTTCGCCGCCGCTGCCTGTGCCTCCTTTTCGGCTCTGTTCTGAAGCTCCTTGTTCTCAGCTTCCTGAGACTGTACCAGATAGTTGGCAATGCTGCCATCCAGCTTTCTCCTGTCGTCGCCGGCAAGCTCAGTTATGTTGTTCATGGTGTCCTTGAAGCTACTTAAAAGCTTGTTTCTGGAAGCATAGTACATCTCCGGATCAAGAGGCGTCTCCAGCATTTCCCATATAATACCATCGAGAGCCGAGGTGTTTTCACCCTTCAGGGACATTTTGTAAACCTTGTATATATCCCTTGCCAGCGATATATCCTGCTCCTTCCATCCGTTTTCCCTGAGCTTATCCTCAAAGAACAGCCGGTCTTCAATATCCTGAGCCGCTTTTCTCCTGCGCTCTTTTTCGCGCTCGTAGTCATGGTGAACCTGCTGCCTTTCATGCTCAGTCAGCTCCGGCTTCAGCCCCGGCACGACAGCTAGCTTGTTTTTTTCGCTGTCAGGGTAATCCGGATTTGCCACAAACTCCCCGGCACCCTTGCGAATATCCTCAGCAAGCGCTTTACGTGACGCATTATCTGACACATCAGTTGTCATGATCTTCTGTACCAGACTTATGAGGTGCTCATTTCCCGAATCGACTGCCAGCTCATAGACAGCATCCAGCACGGCGATATCATTTGTGAACTGTCCCTGTGCTCCGGGTACATCATTTTGAGGCGCAAATCCCCAGCCAAGCTCACGGGCCTTCATCACAAATTCATCCCGGCCGATGCCGACATTCTTCGCGAAATTCTCCTGATTTCTCCGAACCCCGGCACTGTATATCTCATGCAGCTGCATCTGTCTCTGCAGATATACTATATCTATATTCCCTCCCGGTCTTCCCTGACCAAAGCCGTTTTCCTGCAAACCGTTGTCAGCATTGTTTTCTGTACCGACTCTTCCCATGATTGTCCTCTCCTTGCTTAAACAAAGTTACCGTGTGCATGTTTTAATATATATACCCCTTATCATCACAAAGGGTTGCATTTTATCTGTAATCTTTTATATGAAGCTGTACCGACACACTGTCCTTCCACACATTGATATCCGGTGAAAACATAATGTCCAGCTTTATGCCGCCCGGCTTTCCCATCATGGCTTTTGATAACGCGTCCTCTCCAAACCTTTCTGTCAGAAAGCCTGTGATCTCATCCGCAGTATGCCACATAACCCCTGTCATTTCGGCAGTGCCGTCATAAAGCGTCATACGCACATGCTGTTTCTCGCTCCCCATAAATGCAAGCCTCCTCACCTCAACTGCCCTTGCGGCAAATACAGGTTTGGTGTTACCGTTGCCTGTAGGCTCCAGCTTTTCCAGCTCACCCACTATCTTCGGGGTAAAATATGAAAAAGGAACTTCTGCATCTATTGTTATCTTCTCTGTGAGTGTCTCCTCGTCAAGTCCGTCGTGACTGTTGAGAAACTCTCTCAGCCTGTCTACATTCTGCGCGTCAAGTGACATTCCTGCCGCCATCGGATGTCCGCCGAATTTTAT